>CAYOGX010000376.1:0-5513 GCA_964403235.1 uncultured Planctomycetales bacterium
CAGTGGCGGTGCCGCCATAACCTATACGCTGAGCAACCTGGACCTCCAGGAGGCGGTGGAAGAAACGGCCTCCCTGTCTGTCGTTGAGGCGTCGGTTGCCCAGCCCTCAGTCACGGGCCAGCCGCAAGTTTCAGCAGGGACGGGCGCGGTCGTTGCCGCCGTCTCGCAACCTTCGGTGGCGGCGACCGCCACGGTCGAAGTGACGACAAGCCTGGATGCAGTTGCCCTTGCAGTTGCGCAGCCGGAGGTGACAGCGACGGTTGAGGTCGAAGTGACGGCAGGGCTTAGCGACGTTGTCGTCGCCTTGTCGCAGCCAGAGGTGACGGCCACGCCAGAAGTCTCCGCGGTACTGGCGACGATCGCGGCCAGTGTCGCCCAGCCGGAGGTGGCTCCAACGGTCGTTGTTGAGGTTTCGGCCGCCGTCGCGGCCCTCGTCCTTTCTGTGGCTGCGCCTGAGCTGTCGGCCACGTACTTCTGCGAACAGAACGCCTCACTTGCGGCGGTGGTGGCTTCCGTTGCGCAGCCGGAGGTGACGGGCTCCGGCGTGGTCGAACTGTCGGCCGCGCTGGATGTCATTGCCGCATCAGTCGCTCAACCCGCCGTGACGGCCTCCTACGCTGTCGGCGGTTTCGTGTTGATTCAACAGAGCCTCTTACTGGGAGTCTGAGCATGTCCAGCGTGATCTTCCAAAACGCCCTGATGAAGACGTTTGAGGGTGACATCGACTGGGAGACGGACAACCTGGACGCTCTTCTGTTGATGACCAACACGACGGCGGACACGAATCCGGACGCCGACACGTGCGCCGACCTGACGCTCGACGAGTGCGACGCGACGGGCTACGCCCACGAAGACATCACCACCCCGGCCGTGTCGGCGGACGACAGCGACAACGAAATGGTGTGGACGAGCGACAACTGGGTCTGGTCGGGCCTCAGCGGAGACGGCTCGCGCGATTACCAGGGCGCCCTCGTGGTGAAGTACGTGGACGGCGGAAACGGGGACATACCCTTGTTGTTCGTCGATTTCAGCTCCGACGTGACCAGCGCGGCGACCCAAGTGACGGCGCCGGCACCCGCGGAGGGATTTTTGAACATCGGCCAGCCCACGTAAGAGGGATCGGTTCGCGTCCTACATAGGAGACACGGGCATGATAACGCGGATGAAACGCGGCGAGTGTGTCGAGGTGGAGTCCACCGTGGCCGAGACGGTGGAGTACAGGGGCTTGACGATCGAGGTCCACGAGTTGGCCGGCGAAGCCAAGTTCCGCTTCATGCCGCTGATCCTCGAACGCGGGCTCGTCGTTCGGCGCATCTTCGTGCGTTCCAAAACCGCCTACGTCTCGCTGGAGCACTTCGCGAAGCGGGCCGTGGATCACTTTCTGGCCACCGGCGAGTGGCCGAAGAAACAGGGCATGACGGTGTATTTGCATGACCAGAAGCCAGAGGAGTCACAGGAGGGCGCCTAATGCTGGTCGTTGTGGGATCAACCGACGTATCGGTGGACGTGCGCGCCCTTACCGTGGCCGGGGCAGCGCTGACCGGCAAGGTGGCCGCGGACTTCAGCGCGTGGTATCGCCGCGACGGGGCGAAGACGGCGATCGAGCTATCGGACCTGGACGCCCTGACGGACGCGCATTCGGACGGCGGGCTGAAGGAGATCGGCGACGGGTGGTATCGGCTGGACGTGCCCGACGCGGCCTTTGCCGCGGGTGCCAACCGGGCGGCCATTGGAGGCACGGTGGCCGGTGGCGTGCTGCTCTCGGCTCCGGTGGTGATCGACGCCTGTGGGGCCGGGTCCGGGTCCCGGGATGTGGAGATTACCTGCCAGGTGTCCGGAGTGCCGGTCGATGGTGTCTGCTGCGAGGTCTTCACGGACGAGGATATGATGAACCGGATCGCCGAGCCGAAGTACAGCGATGCCACGGGTCTCGTCTCGTTCAACCTTGATCCCGGGGACTACTACCTGCGACGGCAGCTTTCCGGCTATTCGTTCACGAATCCGCAATCCTTCACGGTGGACCCATAGACGCATGGTACAGAGCATCACCATCAACGAAGGATCGGTGATTTCGCCGGTCGCCAGCTCGCAGCTCGTGTGCAGCTACACGACGCTCGTGAACCGCCTCGGCTTGGAAATGGGGCTGTACATCGGCGACGGCCCGGACGTGATTACGGACGGGACGGCCAGCACCCGACAGGCCAGCGACATCCTGTTGTGCATCCGAGACGGGCTTAAGTGGGTCTATGGCGCCTACGAGTGGTCGTACCTCCAGCCGCGCGTCTCGATCACCACGTTGGCGCCGTACTCGACGGGGACCGTCACGATCGACGCCGATGGAAACGTGACGGGCGACGGGACGGTCTTCCCGTCCTATTCGGCCTCGGCCAACGGGTGGCTCTACGTGGGCACGGCCGGGGCCTTCCCCATCGCGACCTACACGAGCGGTACGTCGCTCGCGCTGAGCAACTACAACCAGTCGGCAATCACGACGGACTCCACGTACTGCATCTGGTTTCACCAATACGACCTGCCGTCTGGGATCGACACGCTCAAGGGTCCGCTGGAGTACCCGCCGAGCGCGTGGACCGGCAGCCGTATGGAGCTGGAGAGGGTGAGCGGGCTCCAGATCGACCGGGACATGGCGCGGTTCGCCCAGGCGAACCGGCCGACGAAGTATTGTCTGGACATGGCGACGTACGACGCGACGGCCGGTTCCGAGCGGTACGTTCGGCTGTGGCCGCCGCCCGACGACGAGTACACGCTGTGGGGCGTCGGCACGGTGCGTCCCGCGATGATCGACGGCACGAACCTCTATCCGATCGGTGTGGAGGTCATGGCCCCGGTGCTGGAAGAGGCGTGCTTGGCCGCGTGGGAGCGGAACATCGAATACAAGGACGCGAACCACCCAGACGCCGTGCACAACCGGGCGCTTCCTGCGCTGTTGCAGGCGGCGATCGAGTTGGACAAGCGGAAGGCCGCTCCGGAGACGTTGGGCTTGGCGCGCGGCACGGAGGACGATGGCTACGGCACCCCTGCACGCATTCCCATTTACCTCGACATCGGCGGTGGGGTCAGCGGGTGGTACGGGTGACCTCGCACTAACCTGGAGACTGGCATGGGCACACAGTATTACAAGCAGGCGATCACGGTGGACACGTCCGGTGGGGGAACCAGCACCGAGTTCTCCGTCGTGGATCTGCTCTATGGGCGCCTGCTCATACCGGACGGAGCGAACACGGCCTTCACGTTCTACGAGTCCGACCGGGTTGGCGGGACGTTCCACCTGTGCGACGACGTTGGCACCAATGGCGTGCTGACCGTTCCCTCGGCGGCCTCGGCGCCGAAGTCGGTTGCCTTGCCCACGGTGCTCATCGGTTCGCGCGTGCTGAAGATCGTCGCGGGAACCGCGAAGGTGACCGTGACCCTGTTGGGAAAATCGAATTAGCGGAGTCGGCCCGCTCTGTTTGAGCCGACAGGGTGCCGACGCGGAACCCTTAATCCGCGTGAAACAGAAGGAGCGAGCGATGACACCGCTAAACGCTTTGGAGCAACTGTTCCGTTCTCCCAGCTATCCGGTCCCGTTCACCGAGGACGGCGGGACGATCACGGTGGACCGCCAGTTTGGGGCCGTGCGTCTGGCCTTGGCGAGTTCCGGCACGTGCACGCTGGCCGCACCGGACAAGGCCGGGATCTTCGTCGGCCTCATCATGGCGGAGGACAACGGCGACGTGGTTCTGACCGTCACGGACGGCTACGACCAGGCCGGCACCACGACGATGACCTTCGACACGGCCGGCGACTGGTGCGTGTTCTACTCCATCGACGTGGGTGGGAGCTTCTACTGGCGGGTCCTCCAGCGGGAGTTCTTCTCCGCGGCTGCCGGAAGCGCCCAGCCGATCTCGTTTGCCGACGTGGCTGGCCCGCTGATCCTCACCCCGGCTGGTTACACGTCGAACACCATCCGTACCGGCACCTACGCCAGCACGGCCTCCAACGGCACGGTCCTGTCCTCGTCCAACACGTACAACGCCGCCTTCCTGGCCGACGACGGCGGGGCGAACATCGGCGCCAGCTCGCGCAACCTGCTGGCGCGGATGCTGCTGACCGTCGATCAGAGCGGCGGGAGCATCCGGTCCAGCATGGGCCAGTTGAAGCTCCTCGATGGCGTGGACGTGGAGACCGGGATCTACACGGCCGTCCAGGGCTACGTGGAAATGGCCGGGACGCACATCAGCAAGTCCGGCGCCACGTTCTCCTGCATCGACGCCAGTATGGAGATCACGACCAACCTGACCGTGAACAGCGGCGGCGAAGCCTTCGGCATTCACGTGGAGACTACCGGCGCCGGGACGATCACCAACAACGGCACGTGCGCGGCCATCGGGATCACGAAAGCTGATGGGGCCGCGAGCTGGCCCGTTGGTCTTCTGGTCAACACCAGCGCTGCGACCACGGGCATCGAAGTTGGGACTGCCACGACGGGCATTAGCCTCAGTGGCACGATGACCACGGGCATCTCGGTTTCCGGCACGATGGGCAACGCCATCAACGCGACGGGCACGTTCAGCGATCATGTCATCGACATCCAGCCCGGCGCCACCCTTGGGGACTACAAGGCCGTCTACATCGGCACCTGGGGCTCGGAGGCTGAGTTTAACGATGGCGGTGGCCTGTTCCGCATGTACGGCAAAGTCGGGAGCGGAGGCACTGCCTCGGCGAACATCTTTGTCCGCACCGTGACCGAAAGCACGTCCGGCCCGATCAGCGCGCAGTTCTACACCGACAGCGATGCCGGGACCCCCGGACCGACCACCATGTCGGGTGTGGACGCCTTTGCGATCCTCAACGCCGGCAAGTACCTCGCCGCGAGCGTCGGTGCAACCGATGGTATGCACGCGATGTGGGCCAAGGTCGGCGCCGATGTCACAAGCGTCTGCAATGGCAACGTGTGTTCCCTGTGGGTGGACAACCAGATGAATTGCGCCGTGGGTGGCTGGGAGACTGGAATCTTCCTGACCACCGGAGGAAGCGTTCCGGATTCGGTGTTCCGGCTGAACACCTCGTCGTCGGGTTGGGCGAACCTGCTGTACTTCGACGACACGATGGTCGGGGTGGCTCCGCTGTCCAGCAGCAAGGTGGACGCTTCGAAAGACTCCGCTGGCACGCTGCTGATGAATATCAACGGGACGACCTACTACATCCCGTACTACGATTCCGGCGACCTTGTGTGACGGAGGAACGTTCCCATGGCTGTCGAACTGACGGAGGAAAATGTCGCCGCCTACACACAGAAGGTAGGCGATGACACCATTGAGCTTGCCGCCGGACAGCGCCTGCAAATCCGCAGCGGAACTGCTGGCGATCCCGAGGTGAACTTGGATTACCAGGCCCCGGAGGGCGGCGCTACGGCGACCATCTTCGTGCGCATCACGGAACCGAGCGAGTGACGACCACCGAAACCAACCAGTGACACAAAGAAAGGGAGTTGTCAATGAAACTGAGTATTGCGG
>CAYOGX010000377.1:0-5510 GCA_964403235.1 uncultured Planctomycetales bacterium
TGTTCCGATACCCGTCGGTCGCCTCCGGGCGGACCCAGGCCGAGAGGGTGATATCGCCGGTGATTTTCAGCGCGTCGGGATTGCCCAACGAGACGTGGTCGCCGCTGCCGTCCAGCTCGAGGGCCGAAGCACCTTCGCGGCCGGCCACCCACGCGGGATCGCCCATCACTGACCCGTCGTTGTCGTTGGCGGTGGCGTCTTCGGCCAGCGTCCCGGCGGCCTCGTCCAGGTGCCAGTGGCCTGCCAGGCCCTCGGTCAGGTCGCTCGGGGCGATCTGCACGGTCGCCTGGCTGCTGAGGACCGGGTAGCCGTCGTCGGTGACCTCGACGGTCAGGTTGTAGACCGGGTAGGTCACGAAGTCCATCGCCGCCGAATCGGCCACGGTGATCTGGCCGGTCGCAGAATCGATAGCGAACGCGCCGCCGTGGTTGCCCGCGGTGATCGCGAAGCTGAGCGTATCGGCGAGGTCCACATCGTCTGCAACGACCATCCCCACGACCGTCCCGTCGCCAGCCGTCTCGGGCACGTCGAAGCCCTGCGTGGCGATCTGCGGTGCCGAGTTGACGTGGTTGCCCGCCAGGACGGCGGCTTCCGCGGCCGAGAGCGACCGGCCGTAGATCCGCACGTCGTCTACGCGGCCCTGAAAGAACCGCTCGCCCCCGTTGCCGCGGGCGCCGATGGCCCAGTTGGCGTTGACTGTCACCGCACCGGTGCCGTCTTGGGTGGAGGCGACCTCCGTGCCGTTGCGGTACAGCCGCCAGTGCGTCCCGTCGTACGTCCCGGTCAGGTGGACCCAACTGCCGATATCCCCGGCGGGGATCGCGTAGGCGGTGTTGTGGCCCGCGCCGTCCCAACTGCCGATCTGGTACTGCCCGTTGGCGATCCTTAGATAGACCTCCCCGTTGGGCGAGCGGCTGTAGCCGTGGGCCACGATGTTCTGGGTGCCGCTCGCAGCCTGCGGCTTAATCCAGGCCGAGAGGGTGATGTTGCCGGAGAAGTTCAATTCGCTCGCGTTGCCCAGCGAGACATAGTCCCCGCTGCCGTCGAACGCCAGCGCCCCGCCCATGGTGCCGCCGGCATCCCAGGTCGCGCCGGTCACCATCCCGTCGTTGTCGCCGGCCGAGTCTACGGCGGCATCGCCGCCGGTCTCGTCAAGGGTCCAGTGCCCCAGAAGACCATCGGTCACGTCGGACTCGAATATGGTGATCGCGGTCGTGTCGCTCGAGCCGGAGTCCGGCGAGTTGGTCACCTCGACCGTCAACTGGTACAGCGGGTTGGTCACGAAGTCCAGCGCGCTGGCATCGGCAACAGTCAATTCGCCGCTTGTACCGTCGATCGCGAAGGCCCCGTCCTGGTTGCCTCCCGTGATCGCGTAGCTGATCGTGTCCACCGCGTCCGGATCGCTTGCGGCGACCGTGCCGATGACAGTGCCGTCGATCGGACTGTCGGGCACGGCGAACGTCTGGTCGCCGATCACCGGGGCGTGATCGATCCCCTTGTCGGCCAGCACGATGACCTCGCTTTCGGCCAGTGCACGGTCGCAGATCCGTACGTCGTCGATCCCGCCGTCGAAGAACCGCTCGGTCCCCGTCCCGCGGGCGCCGATGGCCCAGTTGTCCTGGACCAGGACCGCACCGGTAGTCTCTTGGGTGGCAGCAACCTCCACGCCGTTGCGGTACAGCCGCCAGTGCGTCCCGTCGTACGTGCCGGCCAGGTGGACCCACTGGCCGATATCACCGGATGGGATATCCGCGCCGGTGTTGTGGTTACCGCCGTCCCAACTGCCGACCTGGTACTGGCCGTTAGCGATTCTCAGGTAGACTTCCCCCTTGGGCGACTTATGGTAACCGTGGGCCACGATATTGCGCAGGCCGCCGGTGGCCTCGGGCCTGACCCAGGCGGCGAGGGTGATCGGCCCGGTGAAGTTCAACTCACTCGGGTTGCCCAGGCCCACCGAGTCATTCGTCCCGTCGAAGTCCAGCGCGCCGGCGGCTTGGCCGTCGATCCACGCCGGGCCGCCGGCCAGTGTGCCGTCGTTGCTGCCGGCCGCGTCCGCGGCGACGGGACCCGACCCGTCGTTCAGCCGCCAGTGACCCAGCAGGTCCGCCGTCACGTCGTCCAGGACCGTCGCGTCGTCAGCGGCCGGCTCGCTGGTCAGGGAGTCGTTGTCGGTCGCCTGGGCGAAGAAGGTCTGCCCGGCGGACCACGAGGGCGAGGTGTCGACCGTCATGCTCCAGCCGTCAGAATCGACGGTGTCCGTTCCGAGCGGCTCGTCGGTACCGACCTCGAGCGTATCGTTGGCGTTGGCGTCGCGGTAGAAGGCCACGCTGGTGACCGTGCCGTCCGAGTCGGTCACGTCGGTCGCGGTCAGCACGATCCGGTCGCCGGCGATCACGCGGTCGCGGTCGGCCGCAAGCGAACCGATCGTCGGCGGCGGGTCGACCACGCGGACCGCGTCGGCGACGACCACGCCGTTGGCCTGGTCGCTCAACTGCACGGCCAGTTCGCCGCTGGTGATTTCGTACGTCCCGAGCAGGTCCCACCAGGTGCCATCGACTTCGACTCCTGTCGGGGCGGCCTGCTGATCGATCGCAAAGGACTGCTCGACGTCCGCCCCGTCGTAGACGGTAAACGGCGCATTCGTTGCCCGGTCGCCGCCGGCGACCCAGGTGACGTAGACCTTGTGCGGCCCGTCGGTCAGCCCGGTGAACGTCCACCGGGCCTTGTTGACGCCCGTCCCGGCGGTGTGCTCGCGGTGGTCGCCCTTGTACCCGTCGGAGCCTGTCCCGTCGGTCCAGGCCTCGCCGAACTCCTCGTACGTGCCGTATTCCTCGTAGCCCGGCTCCCCGTCGTCGATCACGCCAATGATCCCCACCGTGCCGGTGGCGCTGACGACGGCGCTGGCCAGGCCCTCGCCGTCGGTGGCCTGGGCGAAGTACGTCTGCGGGCCGGTGCCGAAGCCTTCGGTCGATACGGTGATGCTCCAGTCCTCATAGCCCCCGGCGTTGGTGGCCAGCGTGTCTACACCCAGCAACTGATCGACGGCCGTGTTCAACTCCCCATCGGCGTCGGCGTCACGGTAGAAGGCCACACTCACGTCGGCCGAATCATCCGTCAGGCCGTCGATCTCGAGCGTCAGATCGGCCCCCTCGATCGCCGGATCGGGGCCGTCCAGCAGCGCGCCGATTGCCGGGGCGTCGTTGACCGCGTCCACGTCGACGATCACGGCGTTCTCGGCGTAGAGCCCGGCGGTGTCCGTGGCGCGGATCACGATCTCGGCCGTGCCGAAGGCGTCGCCCTCGTAGGCGAAGCTGAGCTGGCCGTTCTCGTCGATCAGCGGGACGACGACGTCGGGGTTGGTGTTGCCGACCACCTCGTAGGTCAGCAGGTCGCCGGAGTCCTGGATGTCGGTGAACGCACTGTACAAGTCCACGTACGTCGGCGAGGCATCCTCCAGGATGCCGACGTTGGCGATGCCCAGGGCGACGGGGGGCGTGTTCAGGACCTCGACACTGAAGGCGGTCTCGGCGAACAGCCCGCCGGAGTCGGTCCCGCGGACGGTCAGGTCGGCCGTGCCGATCCGGCCCGGGGCGTAGACGAGCGTCAACTGGCCCGTGGCCGGGTCGATGTCCGTCGACGCGAACAGCGCGGGGTTGGTGTTGTCGGCGACCGTGCAGGTCAGGTCCACGGATGCCTCTTCGATGTCCGCGAAGGCCCCCGCCAGGTCGACCACGGACTTGACCGTGCCGCCATCGACGGTGATATCGGCCAGGCCCGTGGTCGTCGGGGTGTCGTTGATGGGGACAACGACAACGTTGAACGTCGTCTCGGCAGAGGCACCCTCGAGGTCCGTGGCACGAACGATGAGTTCAGCCGAACCGTTGGCGTTGGGGGCGTAGACAAGCGTCAGGTCCGTGCCGCTGATGTCCGTCGAACTGAACAGCGGCTCGTTCGTGTTGCCCGCGACGGCGTACACCAGGTCGGCGTCGGGCGTCTCGATGTCCTCGAACGCCGCGGCCAGGTCGATCACTGTCGCCGGGGCGTCTTCATCTACGCTGACGTCGGCAAGGCCGGAGGTGGTCGGCACGTCGTTGACCGGGGCCACCACGACGTTGAACGTCGTCTCGGCGGATACCCCTTCGGGATCGGTTGCCCGGACGGTGACCTCGGCCGAACCGTTGCCGTCGGGCGCGTAGGCGAGCGTCAGTTCGCCGTTGCCCACAGGGGCGATCTCCTCGGCCGTCAGTCCCCGGTCGTAGATGCGGACGTCGTCCACCGTCCCGTCGAAGAACCGCTCGGTCCCCGTGCCGCGGGCGCCGATGGCCCAGTTGTCCTGAACGAGGACAGCGCCGGTGGCGTCGGCCGTCGCGGCAACCTCCGCGCCGTTACGGTACAGCCGCCAGGTCGCCCCGTCGTACGTGCCGGCCAGGTGGACCCAACTGCCAATGTCCTCGGTGGGGACCGCAAAGGCGGTCTTGTGGTCGCTGCCGTTCCAGCTTCCGATCTGGTACTGCCCGTTGGCGATCCTCAGGAAGACCTCGCCCTTGGGCGACAGGTGATAGCCGTGCGCCACGATGTTGCGCAGGCCGTCAGTGGCTTCTGGCTTGACCCAGGCAGCAATCGTAATCTGCCCCGTGAAGTTCAACTCGCCCGGATTGCCCAGGCCGACCGAGTCGTCGACGCCGTCCAGTTGCAGCGCCCCGCCGGTGTAGCCTTCGACCCAGGCCGGACCGCCGGCCAGCGTGCCGTCGTTGTCTCCGGCCGAGTCGACCGCCGTCGAGCCCGTATTGTCCAGTTGCCAGTGGCCCAGCAGGCCTGCGGTCACGCCGGCCAGGTTCACGGCCTGTCCCATGGTGAGCGAACTGAACAGCGCCGGGTTCGTATTATCCACCACGTCGTACGTCAAGGCCGTGTCGCCGGTCTCGACGTCTTCGAAGGCCTCGAACAGGTCGATCACCGTCGCCGGGGCGTCCTCGTCGACACCCACGTCGGCGATACCGGATGTTGTGGGAGTATCGTTGACGGGCGCCACCACGACGTTGAATGCCGTCTCGACAGATGCGCCTTCGGGATCGGTCGCGCTGACGGTAATCACGGCCGAGCCGTAAGCATTCGGAGCGTAGGCAAGTGTCCGTTCCGTGCCGCTGATGTCAGCGGAACTGAACAGCGAGGGATTCGTGTTGGCGATGACTTCGTAAACCAGGTCGGCATCGGGCGTCTCGATATCATCGAACGCCGCGGCCAGATCGATCACAGTGGCCGGCGCGTCTTCGTCAACGCCCACGTCGGCGATGCCCGTGGTCGTCGGGGTGTCATTGATGGCCGCGACTACGACGTTAAACGTCGTCTCGACCGACGCCCCATCCGCGTCGGTCGCGCTGACGGTAATCACAGCCGGGCCGTTGGCGTTGGGCGCGTAGGAAAGCGTCAGGTCTGTGCCGCTGATGTCGGTTGAGCTGAACAGCGATGGGTTCGTGTTGTCGATGACCTCGTACACCAAGTCGGCGTCG
>CAYOGX010000378.1:0-5509 GCA_964403235.1 uncultured Planctomycetales bacterium
CGCGGCGCCGATCACGTACCGCTCGTACCCCGGCGAACGGGCCGTCCTCAGCGGGCGATCTGGTCTCCTCGCGGATGATCGAGGACCGGCTGCACCTGATCCTGGCCTTTTACCCGGTCTTGCCGGCGCCGGCGGAGATCCCCGCCACGCCGTTGGACGACATCCTGCCCAAGTACGTGATCACCGGCGATGACGGGACCGCTGCCGGCCCGTCGCCGATCGCCGGGTGGCAGGACTTCTACCGGCCCGCCGATCCGGACGGGTACGGGATGGTGACGGTGGCGACGATCGACACGGCCGATCCCAATGCCGAGATCGCGTCGGTGGGCCTGACGGCCGACGCAGGCACGATCTACGCGTCGACCAAGGCGCTGTATCTGACGGATACGGAGTGGGGCTACGGCCCGAACGTCACGGAGCAGACGATCATCCACAAGTTCACGTTCACCGAGAGCGGGGCCGAGTACGCCGCCAGCGGCGCCGTGCCGGGCCGGCCGCTCAACCAGTTCTCCCTCGGCGAACACGAGGACTACCTGCGGATCGCCACGACCCTCGGGCGGGTCTCTCGGACCGGCACGAGCAGCGTCTCCAACAACGTGTTCGTGCTGGGCCAGGGCGAGTCCGGTCTGGTCGTCGTCGGCGAGGTCCGCGACATCGCGCCGGGCGAGCAGATCTACTCGGCCCGGTTCCTGGGCACGCGAGGCTTCCTGGTGACGTTCGAGAAGGTGGACCCGCTGTTCACGCTCGACCTGTCGGACCCGAACGAGCCGAACGTCGTCGGCAAACTGAAGGTCCCCGGCTACAGCGACTACATCCACATCATGGACGCCAACCACCTGTTGACGATTGGCAAGGACGCGGAGGACGTGGGCGACTTCTCGTGGTACCAGGGCGTGCAGCTCAGCGTCTTCGACGTGACCGACTTCGCGAACCCCCAACAGCTACACAAGCAGATCATCGGGGGCCGGGGCACGGAGTCCGAGGCCCTGCACGATCACCGGGCCTTCAACTACTTCGCCCCGCGGAACCTGTTGGCCATTCCCATTATCCTGTATGAGGGCGGCAGCGGCGGGCCGACCATGGGCCAACACACCTTCACGGGCCTCTACGTCTACCGCGTGACCGTCGAGAACGGGATCGAGTTGCTCGGGCGGATCCCGACTACCGACGTGCAGCCCGGAATGGTGGGTTGGTACTACGACAGCGGCTGGTCTCGCGGGGTCTTCATCGGCGAGCATGTCTACGCCGTAACGGCCGACCAGATCCGTTCCGCCGCACTGGCCGATGTGAACACCATATTGGATACCGTTACAGTTAGTCAGTAAGGGTGCGCGCCTGCCCGGGGGGCAGGCCGCCCCATTTCAAGCCCGCAGGCCGGTGGCTTGAGACGTTCAAACCCCGATGGGCCTCGTCGCCCCTGACCGATCGGCCCATCGAGGTGTTCTACGCGCGCGAAGCAAGACGGTCTGGCGGGGGATGTGTCGGCGACGGGGATGTGAACGTGGGTGCCCGCGCTGGTGCCCGGGACCATGGCGCAAAAAAAGAAGGGCCCTGGACGGAAGGGCCCTCGGAGGGAGTTGGAGCTTCCTTAGGGTTCTGTGTTGTGCTTTCCGTTATCTAATAGGCCCGCGCCTGACCGAGAGTCCAGTGGAATCCGTCGCCTCTCTACCGCGCTCGGGCGATTCTCTCGGTGCGTCGTGTGTGCCGGGCATTGAGGTGTGGCCCAACCGTTCGGGCATGGCGCAAAGGGAAGGGCCCTTGGAAGAATTAGGGCCCTAAGAGGGAGTAGGAGGTTATTTCAGGAATCCTGTGCTTTGCTTTCCGCTATCTAATAGGCTCGCACCTGGCCGAGAGTCCAGTAATTCGTGGCAGTTTCTTTGCGCGCCGCCGACTTTTTCGGATGCAGCGGTTCGGTGCGGTGGTTCCGGTCTGCGGACTCGCAGGAGGGTCGGGTGTGGCGCAAAAGGAAGGGCCCCTGAGGTGGGGGCCCTTGGAGGATTAAAAGGTTCTTTGCAGGAGGCGGTTGTGCTTTCCGTTCTCTAATAGGCCCGCACGGTGCGCCGAGTCCAGGGGATTTTGGCAGAAATCTTGGTCGTTCCGTCCCCGCGGCCCGAGGGCGAGCTCAACCTACTGCGCACTAAGGAGTTGGGACAGTCCGGCCGGGCTCGGGCCACCGGCCCTCGCGTCGCGTCATCAGATCCCTGTCAGTCCAGATTTGTGGGACCGGGGCCTCGGTCGAGGAATCGGGATTCCGGGGGCGGGCGCCGCCGCGCCAGGCTGATGATCCGTCGGAGCGTCACGCCGACCACCAAGACCAGGCTGACATACATCCAGTAGCGGTAGCCGACCTCAGGCCGGCCCAGGACGTGGCCCGGAATGATGGAGCAGAAGGCCTGGACCAAGATTAGGCGTTCGACCCATCGGAGCCAGGGCGGCCAGGTGATCACGCGTCCCGCCGGGGTTGCCTGGCTATCGCGGTCCGGCATGGGATGCGGTCCTTCGGTGATCGGCCCGGGCCGCACCGGCCAAGGGGGGCAGCTCGGCGGCGAACGTCCGCATCAGCCAACCGTCGTCGACGTCGGCCAGCCCCGGGGGCGTCGATCCTGCCGAGACCGATCCCGGCGGCTGCCAGAACGCGGCCGGCTGTGTCGTCGGTCCGATCGGCTCGGGGTACCGCGGCACGGCGAATCGCCCGCGGACGCGCATGTACTTGGGAAAGTGCTCCAAGGCCGGTCCGAAACCACGTAGGTCGACCCGCCCGAGCATCACGTCGAACCTGCCCTCGAGCCCGGGGGTCTCCCGGTCGATGCGAACGCCGATCGGACTGCCGATCCGCCTGCCGTCGCCGGTCATCGTCGGGCGCTGGTCCACCCGGCAATACAGGATCGATTGCGCGTCCCTGGTCAGCAGCAGCTCGAAGCGGTTGTGGTGGCCCCGATAGTCGAACAGCAAGACGCCGGCCGGACCGGTCAGGATGACCGATCCCGCATCACCGATCCGACTGAACGCGCCGCGCTCGAACGCGACGACCCCCGGGTAGGTGCCCGACAGGTCGAGCGCCTCCGAACCGATCAGCCGAACCCGGTTGACCGGTGCCGACGCGCAACCCGCCAGCCACGCCATACCCCATCCCAACAGGAAGATGTCGACGGAGCGCCGGTAGACCATCGTTGGTTGCCTCAACCCGAGTATGGGCCCTGCGGTCAACGGCTTGCTTGTACCGGTTGGCATCGCAGGCTGCAAGCGGTCTGCGGGCCGTCCTTGTCCGATCGGATCGCGCTTGGCGCCGGCAGGGTACTTCTTGACGCGTGCGCGGGCGTGGGGTACGCTTCAGAGATGCAAACGATTTGCATTTATCTCGGGGCCGGGGCCATGGCGGCGGCGTCAACGCCCACGGACCTGTCGGTCTGGGAACGGTTCTGGACGTTCAGCTTCTACCAGCATGCCCTGGGGGGGGCCATGCCCATCGCGGTGGTGTGCAGCGTGCTGAGCGTCTTCGTCGTGTTGCGGCGGATGACGTTCATCGGGCAGGGCATCAGCCACTCGGCCTTCGGTGGGGCAGGGTTGGCGTTGCTGCTGACGCTCGTGCTGCCGGGGATGCGGACGCCGCTGGCCCGCGACGGGGTGATCGCCGCGTCGTGCGTCGCCACCGCGCTCTTGATCGGATGGCTGGCGCGCCGGCGGCGGGTCAGGGAGGATTCCGCCATCGGGATCTGTCTGGTGGGAACGATGGCGTTGGGGCTGCTGTTGATCGACGTCCGCTCGATCTGGTTCGAGCATCTTCGCAACACCGGGCAGCTGGACTATCAGGCGCTGGGCTACACGCCGCCGCTGCACAGCCTGCTGTTCGGCAACATCCTGAGCATCCCGCGCGGCGAGTTGCCTGTCGTCTGGGCGGTGTGTGCGGTGATCCTGCTCGGCGCGTTGGTCTTCTACAAGGAGCTGGTGTTTTTCGCCTTCGACGAGGAGGGCGCGGACGTGTTCGGGGTCCGGACGTCGCTGCTGTATTACGGGCTGCTCGTGGCGTTGGCGATCAGCATCGTGGCGGCCATGCGGTTCCTGGGGGTCATCCTATGCAGCGCGCTGCTGGTCCTGCCTGGTGCGTCGGGGAACCTGTGGTCGCGGCGGATCGGGTACGTGACGGTGATGTCCGTCGTCGTTGGGTTGGTGGGGGTGATTGCGGGGGTGTTTCTGGCCATCTGGCTGGAGGGCCTGAGCACCGGGCCCGTGATCGTCTTGGTCTTGTGCGGGTGTTTCGGCCTGAGTCATCTGGTCGCATGGACCCGGCGATTGGCAGGCCGGTGACCGCGCCACGCGGACGACGAGGAGTGGCACGGTCAAGCGAAGCCTCGGGACGAGGCTGAGTTTGGCCGTGGGGGATACTCGGTCGCGGGAACACGGCCAAGGCTTGACGCGGAAGGGCTGTGGGTCGGACCTTGACCGTGCGAAACGCACGCCGGCGGTTGACCGATTCGCCCCGACCGTTATGATTGTCCCGTTACGTGGTGGGGACGAGAATCATCCCCCCGAGGGACTTTCCCGAGCGATGAAAGGCATGCCGCAGGCGTGCCGGAGGTGCTGCATGAACGAGAAGACCCATCAGGATTCCAAACGGATCAGCAGACGCGACCTGTTGCAGCGATCGGCTGCGGCGGCGATCGGGCTCGGCGCGTACGATGCGACGGCTCACGCCCAGGCCCCCGGGTCCGCGTCGGCGAGACGAACCCATGGGCCGAACGACCGTATCCACATCGGCGTGATCGGCTGCGGTGGTCGGGGGACCAGTCTGTTGAAGAAGCTGGTCAACCGGGCCCGGGGCAGCCCCAAACTCCGTGCCCTGGCCGTGTGTGACGTTTACGAGGCGCGCAAGCGGCGGGCGCACCACCTCGTCAAGAAGGCCAGCACGGGCGAGAAGTCGGACGGCCTGCTGTACCACGAGTACGAGCGGATGCTCGAGAATCCCGACATCGACGCCGTGGTCATCGGCACGCCCGACCACTGGCACGCCAAGATCGCCATCGACGCGATCAAGGCCGGCAAAGACGTCTACGTCGAGAAGCCCATGACGCACACCATCGCGGAGGCCAAGGCGCTCCGCGACACGGCCGTCCGGGCCGGCGCGGTCGTGCAGGTGGGGTCGCAGTCGGCCAGCAACCCGACGTATCACCAGGCCCGCGAGATGATCCGGCGGGGGGCGATCGGCAAGGTGATCTGGACGCGCTCGGATGCCTGCCGGAACGTTCCGGCCGGCGACTGGAACTACTACATCGACCCGAACGCCAAACCGAAGAACCTGGACTGGAAGCGGTGGGTCGGTTGGGAGTGGGGCCTGGCCCCGAAGCGGCCGTTCGACGCCGAACGGTTCTTCCGGTTCCGCAAGTACTGGGACTACTCCGGCGGGATCGCCACTGACCTTCTATATCATGTGCTGGCCCACCTGGCCGTCGCGCTCGGGCCGGAGTTCCCGACCCGGGCGGTCGCCTCGGGAGGCAACTGGGTCCACAAGGAC
>CAYOGX010000379.1:0-5507 GCA_964403235.1 uncultured Planctomycetales bacterium
TCGTACGGGGCGGGGGCCTTCTTCCGGCGCTGGAGCGCCTCGAACCACGGCTGATGCTGGACGGCGCACTGGCCGACTTCCAGGCCGTCGATCCGCTGGGTTCGCTGATCTATCAGACCAGCGTCGTCGACAACCTGTCTGCCCCGGCCGACGTGGATCACTTCACCGTGGCCCTCGAGGCCGGACAAACACTCACAACCGTCGTCGAGCCGCACGATCCGTCGCTGGACGTCTCACTGTCCGTGCTGGACCCCGGCTCGGTGGAACTGGCTTCCTGTCCGGCGCCGGGGGCGGGCCTGACCGCCTGGACGCAGACCACCGAGGCACCGTCATCCGGCACGTACACCATAGACGTGACGGCTGCCGCTGGCACCGGCGACTACAGCCTGAGGGCGTACCTGAATGCCGCCGTCGAGGAAGAGACCCTCGGCGGGGCGGCAAATGACACCCTCGCCACGGCCCAGAACATCGACGCCAGCTTCATCGACCTCGGTTTCGGCGCCTCTCGTGCGGCGGTGGTGCACGAATCACCGGTCATCGTGGTCGCATCAGAGGATTTCGAGAGCGGGGCTCTTGGCCCGGAATGGTCCACCTATACCAGCGACTACGCCTCGCTTGGGGTCTGGACGTCGGCCTCTCAGCGCCCGCCAGTTCCCGGCAGCCAATACTCGCTCACCATGGTGCGCACACCGACGGACATTCCACCGGACGCCCGGCATTTGGCTGAGGCGATATGGAGCGTGGATGTTTCCGGGGTCCAGGATCCCCTGTTGCGCTTCATGGAAAAGGGGGATACCGCCAGCCGCAACGATTTCGAGGGTGACTTCGTCGACCACGCCAGTGCAGACGGCGTGTCGATCAGCGATGACGGGGTCAACTGGCATCCCGTGGTCAACTTGTCGCAGAAGGACGACTACAGACACTGGACAACGTACGAGGTGGACTTGGTCACGGCGGCGTCCGAGGCCGGCGTCTCCCTGGACGGGCAAGTCCAGATCAAGTTCCAGATATGGTCGCGCAACGAGTACTTCGACCATTCCTGGGACGAAATCGAGATTGTCACCTCGCCCGTCGAGGATGATTGGTACAGCTTCAGCGCTGCCTCAGGCGACCTGATCGAGTTGGCCTTGTGTGATCTCGGGGGCGGCATGGCACTGGAAGTCTACGACAGTGCAGGCGCCCTTCGGGCGGTCGGCAACGATGAGTCGCATAACTCTGCCCAACTGGTCGAATCTCTGATCGCAGATGCCGACGGCACATACTACGCGCGAGTTACAGGTGCCGACGACGAATATGAGCTGACCGTAACGCGAAACGCCGCCCTTGACGCCGAGCCTAATAACTGCGCCCAGACGGCAAAAGACATCACGCGTACCGGTACGGCCCTTGGTGCCGTCATCGAGACTGTTTTCCTCTATGACGTGCTAACGAACACAATCCATCAGATCGATCCGAGAACCGGCGCCTCGGTTAACAGTTTCCCCTCTCCTTTGTCTACACCGACTTTCAGGACGGGCCTGGCCACCACACCAGGCGGGCTTCTCGTGGCCACAGATACGTCGGACCTTATCTATGAGGTCGATGCGAAGACGGGACTGGTCCTCCGAACGCTTCCCAGTCCGGGGGGAGAGAACAACGCGTTGGCCTATCTCAATGACGAAATATTCATCATCACGGACGAACACTACGGCATCATCACGGTCCTGGACTACGACACGGGAACAGTCAGTCGCACTCTCGATACGCCCAGGGGCTATGTGGGGAGAGGACTGGCGGCGACTTCCAATGCCCTGCTGATGCTCAATGCGGGCGACGTCCTGGAGATCGACGTTAGTACGGCTGCCGTAACCGAGATTGGGACGCATGCTATCGGTGGATGCGTTGAGGGAATCGCAGTCTTCGGGGACGAGTTGCTGTATGCGCTGGACGCCATCTATGTCCAGGAGATGGACACGTGGGGCCTGGTGCGAGTCCTGCCGGGCACGGAATACGGGCAGATCGTTGCCCTCGGCGGCGATGGGGGCCAACACGCCCACGACTGCTACAGCCTCCAGGTCAATGCCGGCGACACGTTGACGCTTGCTACCGCCACGCCGGGCGATGCGATGGGCCTGAACGCACTTGACCCGCTGATCGAACTCTACGACCCTGCTGGCGCGCTGGTGGGATCGGACGACAACAACGCAATTGATGGCCGAAACGCCCTGCTGACCCATACCGCCGCATCGTCAGGTCGATACGTCGTCCGCGTGCTGCCGGCGGGCGGACACGGGGAATATGTCCTGAACGTCAGCGGCCACACGACCGACCCGCCGAGCTTTCAGGTCTCAGCGACCGAGCCGGCCGACGGCGCAACGCTCAACCGCGCACCAGAGCAGTTCGTGGTCGACTTCTCCGCCGCCGTCCAGTTGGCAACGGTTGATGCGTCGGACCTGACGATAAACGACACGACCGCTGTCGGCGTTACGGTCCGGGACACGAATACTGTCGTGTTCGACCTGCCCGCTATTGCCGACGGGGTCAGCACGGCACAGATTGAGGCGGGCGCGGTCTCCGATCTGAACGGCACGCCCGTCAACGCGTTCGATACCCAGTTCACGCTGGTGACGGCTCCCGTGGTGATCTCAACGTCCGTCCAGTCGGGCCAGCACGTCTTGCCAGGCGATCTGACGGTGACCATCGAGTTCGGCAGACCGATCGCCGCCGGTGGGATCGACGAGACCGACGTCCAGCTTGCCGGTGCATCGGTGGGGCAGATCTCGCCCGAATCATGGGCGTTCGACCCCGAACAGACGATACTGACGCTGAACCTCGCAGGTTTGGCCGAGGATGTCTACACGTTAACACTGTTCAGCGGGGACGGCCGGTTCGAGGGCCTCAACGGTATCGACCTGGATGGGGAGACGCCGGCCTGGCCGATCGGTCCGAGTGTCTCCGGTGACGGTGTCGCCGGTGGCGACTTCACTCTCGGGTTCTTCGTCGAGCCGGACAGGACGGCGACGCCGTCGGACTTCCGGCCGGTCGAGCCGTACGGAAGCATGGTCTACGAGGCGCTGGTGGCGGGGGACCTGGCCGCTGGGGCTGTTGACGAGCACACGTTCGACCTGGACGCGGGGCAGAAGGTGACCGTGCTTCTCGAGCCGGCTGCGGGCCTGCAGGCCGCGCTGGAATTGCGCGGCCCGGCGGGAAGCGTAGCCGGCGCCTCGGCGTCCTCTTCCCCGGGCTCACCCGCCTGGCTCCGGAGCGTGACCGTTGATACGGCGGGCACATACGTGCTGCGCATCTCCAGTGCGGTGGACACGGCCGGCAGCTATTCGGCCCGCGTGCTGTTGAACGCGGCCCTGGAGACTGAACCGCTTGACGGGGTGCCGAATGACACGGTCGCCGACGCCCAGGACCTCGGCGGCAGCTTCGTCGATCTCGGCGGGGGTGTTTCTTTGGCCGCCTCGTTCGGCGGAATCGAAGTCGAGCCCTACTTCACTGAGAGCTTTGAAAGCGGTTCGCTCGGGCCGGACTGGACGACACGCCTCGGCGACTGGGATCCGGCCACGGTTGCCGTCACCGACGCCTTCGGCGCCCATGGCGGGCAATATGCGCTTCACATGGGCCGGTATGGCGACGGAGACCCGATGGGGGGCAGTGGGTCCGGGTTCGGGCTGGTTGAAGCGACGTGGACGACGGACCTGAGCGGGTTGAGCTACGTGTACTTCGGGTTTTCTCGCCTGCAACCCAGCGCTGCACAAGGGTTCGACGAGGACAGACCCGAGTATACCGGCCATGCGTTCGGCACAGGCATATCCGTCAGCGACGACGGCGTGAACTGGCACGTCTTGTACAATGCCGGCGGCAACGGATATCGCCACTGGCGTGAAGAGAGCATCGATCTGACGGCTTTCGCCGGGGAGAACGATCTGACGCTCGGGGCCGATTTCCGGATCCGCTTTTCGTATCTGGGGACGAGGGCTGACGGCATTGCCTGGGACGACATCACGCTGACGACCGTGCCGATCAAGAAGGACCTGTACCGGGTTGACCTTGACGCCGGCGAAACGGCGGACGTCGTGCTTACGACAGATGGCGGCGCGATCGCGCACCTGGAACTGCTTGACGGTGCGGGACAGTTGGCGGGGGTGGGCGTGCCCAACGCGTCGGAAACCTCGTCGCGGATCGGCCCGATCCGCGCACCGCAAGCCGGACCCTATTACATCCGTGTCTCGGGCGACACCCGCAACGATTCCGACATCTCGTACGGCCTGTCCGTCGTCCGCAACGCCACAGCAGACGGCCCGGGCAACGACGGCCCGGGCGAGGCGGTCGACATCACGCACACCGGCGCCGCCGTGGGCAGCGTCGGGCTGTCGCCGACGCCCCTGTTCATCGGTGCCTCCAACATCCATGAAATCGATCCATGGACGGGGGAGTTGGATGACCGTTTCTCTGCCCATGGCCGGTACACCGCCGCGACGGCCACCACGCTCATGGCCGCGTGGCGGAGATATGTCGGCAACGAACGGTTCGTGTATACGACCGACAAGCTGATCCGCCCTGCGGATGACGAGTTGACCGAGATTCCTGCGGGTGGCAGCAACATGGCTGCTCGGGGACATGAACTCTACGTCGCAATTGACGGGGGGTTCGACGTGTACTCGATCAGGACGGGCCAGTACATCGAGACCGTCACAACCGATCGGCTCATGGGCGGGGACCTGTTTGCCGACCGGCGCGGGTTGTTCGCCATTGACGAAGGCGTTATCGAGCAGATCAATCGATGGACGGGGGAGGGGACCCCCTTCGGCAGCGTGGGGTACGGGTCGGACGCGGCCATCATCGGCGATGAACTGTTCGTTCTGGATGGCATCGGCGCCCGCGTGTTCGATATCGACACGCTGGAGTTGAAACGTACTATCGCCGGAGAAGGAACGTTCACGCCCTATACGATTGTGGCCGGAGGCAGCACGCTCGACGAGGACTACTACGGCATCGAGGCTGCTGCGGGCGATCTGCTGACGATTACCACCGCCACGCCCGGGGACGGGCCGCTGGACTTCGCAAACGATCTCGATCCGGCCGTTACCGTATACGACCCGTCGGGCGCGGAGGTGGCCTTCGACGACAACGGCGCCCCGGACGGCAGGAACGCGCACCTGACGTTCGCCGTGGCGACAAGCGGGACACACACCCTCCACGTACGCTCCGTCACCGAGGCCCGGGGGGACTACGTGTTGAGGGTCACGGGCAATTCCGCCGCTCCCAAGCCGTTCGTCGCGCGGACGGACGATGTTGTTGGCGGCTCGCGCCTGGACGATCCGCCGACGACCGTGACGTTCGACTTCTCGTCCGACGTGCTGGTGACCTCGCTCGATCCCGACGACGTGCTGGTCAACGGCGCCGCGGCGCTGAGTTTCTACGCCGTCGACCATGACACCGTGTCGTTCGAACTGCCGCCGATCGGACTGGGCGAGTACGACCTGACCATACCGGCCGGGGCAATCCTGGACCTGGCCGGC
>CAYOGX010000380.1:0-5503 GCA_964403235.1 uncultured Planctomycetales bacterium
TGGCGAACGGGCTGCTGGTCGTCTCCCGGAACATGCTATCGATGAAGAAGTCGATAAACAGGACCCAATACAAAACGACCAGGTCGCGGCTGATCGGCTCGCTGCCCATGGCCGGCAACCGTCGATAGAGCCGCAAGCTGACCCGCACCAGGGCCAGCAGGAGCCAAACATACAGGATGAGCCCGGCGAGCCCGCACTCGGCCAGGATGCTGAGGAAGTTGTTGTGCTCCATGGCCGCCGACGCGAACGCGTAGTAGGGGCTGGACGGATTGCGGGCATAGGGGGGTGCGTGGTCGCGGAAATGCCCGAACCCGACGCCCAGCATCGGACGGTCCTTAAACATGTCCCACGTGATGAGCACCAGCCCGATTCGGGCGTAGATGGGGTCCACGTCGGTCACCCCACCGACCTCGCGCCGCGGGGACACGATGTTCCGCCAGTTGTAAGCCACGCCCCCCGCGGCCACCGCCAGGATCAGACACATACTCGCCACGCGCGTCATACCCCGCCGCGACAGCCCCATCCACAGTAGACCCGCCACGAGCATTGCGAGCCAGACACTTCGGGTCTGGGTCCAGAAGATCACGGGCAGGGCGGCCAGCGCGGCCAGTCGGCAGACCAGACGAAACACCGGCCCGGACATTCGGGCCAGGACCAGGTTATTGAAGAAGACGTAGACCATGGCCAGGCCCATGATGGGCGAGGCGAGGAACGGTCCTCGGACGCGGCCCCAATGAATGCCCTTGGTCGGGTCGGCGATGAAGCCGGGCCAGACCAGCGACCAGAGTCGGAAGCGTTCGGCCCAGCCGGTGAACGTCAGGTACAGGCCCAGAAGGAAGAAGAAGGTCAGCAGCCACTTGATGTCCCGGTCGGTCCGGATGGCCTGGATCAGCATGCCGAAGACGATAAAGGCAAACCAGTACCCGCCGATCAGCCGGTAGTGGACGCTGGGCACGACGTTGGCCTCGAAGCCGGCCACGGCGGCCGAAACGGTGAAGTACACGAGGATCGCCGCGATCAGCAGGCTTGTGGGCCAGGCCCAGTAGATGCGAAACCGGCCGACGGCCGTCATGAGCACGAACAGGCCTATCAGCCCCACCAGCAGGATTCGGGGGATGGTCGGGTTGAAGAACGTCGGCAGGATCAGCCGCCAGAACTCCTCGTGGAGGCAGGTCACCGTGACGAACCACGCGAGCACGGCCAACAACGGGTTGCCCAAGACGGCGTAGGCGACGAAGCCGGTCAGCGCGCCGACGCCCAAGAGCCAGTAGGGGATCAGATCGACCGGAATGATCCACACGGTAGCGACGGTCAGCAGGAGGGCCCCAGCCGTCATCGCGGTGCTGATTTTCTGGCCGGCCAGTTGCATCGTTATCGCCCACCGTCGCCATGCCTGCGGGCCCGTCCGGGCGCGCGGCTACAATCGGCGGTAGAGGAATCCGGGGATGGGGAAGCGTCGCTGGTTGAGGACCACGCCGAGAAGGCGGCCTTGGTTCTGCTCGATCCGCTTCTTGGCCTCGGCGACGGACTCACGTCGCGTCACGCCGGCACGGGTAACGAGCAGGACGCCGTCGACGAGGCCCGCCAGGGTCTGGGCCTCGGGGTGCCCGTTGGCGGCGGCCGTATCGATGATGACGTGGTCGACCTGCTCGTTCTGTCGCAGCTCTTCCATGATCGTCCGCAGTCGTTCGCTACGGAGCAGCCCGAGCGGCCGGTCGACCTGCTGACCCGCGGGCAGTAGGCCGAGGTTCGGCAGGCCCGTGTCGCAGATGGCTTGGTCGAGCTTGGCCTCGCCGCGAATCACCTCGGCCAGCCCGATGGTGGGCTGGATGTCGAGCACGTCGGCCAACCGCGGTTGGTGCAGGTTGAAGTCGACCAGGAGGACGCGGAGCTCGGCGTTGGACTGGGCCCCGAGGATGGCCAGGGCCGCCGCGATCTGCGTGGCGCCTTCTTGGCGTTCGGCCGACGTGACCAGAAGCGTCTTGGGGGTCTTGGCCTCGGGGGCAAAGAAGATGCTGGCCCAGATCTGCCCGATCTCCTGGTGGGCGGCACGCTTGACCTCAAAGCTCCCCGGGGGGGGCTCAAGAGCGAGTTCGTCGGACACGGCGAATTCTCCCGACGGAGCGACTGGCATTTCCCAAACCGGGCTGAACCCATTGTTCGATCTCGTCGCCGGTCGCCAGGTCACGTCGCTCCGGGGCGCCTGGTGACCGGAGACGTCGTCGGCCCCGCGGGGGTCCGCGGAGCGGAACGTCTCGGAACCTACACGACTATCCTCCGACCCGTTTTCGACACGGAACCGAGCACCTGCGTCCCCAGGTACCGCTCGACCTCGTGGATGCTTCGCAGCGTGTGGTCAAAATGGTCCGCCAGGAACGCGTAGGCGAACGCCAACAGCAGCGACACCACCAACCCCACGAGCGTGTAGACCGGCGTCCACGGGACGGCCGGACGATCCGGGTCGGGGATGCTGGCCGGGTCGACCACCTGAATGGTGATCTCCTTGCGTGCCCGCTCCTCGTCGGCCTGGGCCTGGAGCAGCTCGGTCTCCATGGTGGCGTAGTTGATCCGGGTGGTTCTCAGTTGCGCTTGCAGTTGGTCATATTCGGGCAACAGCCTGGCCAAGGCGTCGAGCTTGACGGTCAGCCGGGTGATTTGCTCGGCCACCTGATCGAGCTGGGCCTTGGTGGTCTCGACCTGGACGGCCAGGGCCCGTCTTTCTGCCCGCAGCTCTTCGATGATCTCGAGCTTCGCCCGGGCGATCTCGATGTACAGGTCGATCAGCTCGCGGTACGTGGGGGCGAACTGGCCTCGCATCTTGTTCCGGTCGATGATCAGGTCGGCCAGCTTCTTCTTCATCTTGTTGACGATGTCGTTGTTTGTCAGGACCTCCTGCGGCACGATGATCCGTGGCTGGTCCGTCGTCTCATAGAGCTCCTGGGCGATGCTCTTGAGCTCTTCCTGCCGCGTAGCGTCTTTCTTGCCTTCGGGGGACGGCTTGCACAGATCCATCGCACGTTGCTCGAGCTGTTCGATGCGCTTTTTGGTCAGTGCCTTGCTGATCCGCTCGTCGTCCAGCTCCTTGTCGAGCTGCTGCTGGAGGGATTGGAGGTGGGCCAGTTCGGTCCTAAGGCGGATCTTCTCCTCCTCGAACCGCCTGCGGACGACCTGGGCGCCGGCTTCGGTGCCGCTTTTGAGCAACTGCTCCAGGATGACGATGTCGGCCGGATTGAGCACCCTTACCGCCTGGGTGGTCGGCGTGGTCTCGGCCGGGACCCCGCCGCCGAGCTTTTCGGTGAGGAACTTGCCCAGTGCCGCTTGGGACGGGTTGAGGGTCTTTTCTTTGAGGTCGTCCAGGCGGGTCTGGACGAAGCCTGCCGCGTCGCGGAACCCTTCAGCCTGGACCTGCTGGTAGCGGTCGATATAGCACGCGGTCAGGATGTCGGCGGCCATCTGGGCGCGCTGTCCCGGCTTGAACCCGGCGGTGTCCTTCTGCCGGACGACGATACTGAAGACCTCGGACATGGCCACCTCCTGGCCACCGGGCGTCTCCATCTGGACGTTGTCGCGGAATCGATGCAGGTCTTGCTGCCGTTTGGAGACGATCTCATCGGCCGCGGTGTCGATTCGGGCGATGACCTGCTCCAGACGTTCTGTCTCCTGGTCGCGCTGCTTGGGCTCGGACGCCTGGAGGGCGTCGCGTACCGTGCGCCACTGCTGTTGCAGGGAACTGTCGCCCAGCAAGGCCAGCGTCCGGCTCAGGACGCGGTCGGACAGGATCAGCTCGCGCTGGGTCTTGAGGAAGACCTCCAACGACCGATCGGGTGAGACCTCCTCGACCTTCGAGCTGGCCCGCTTGGGCTGCTTGACCAGGATGGTCACGGAGGATTCGTAGATGGGGTCGGCCTTCTTGCAGGCGACGTAGGTCCCACCGGTGAGCAGGACCACAATGAGGATCATGCCCACCAGGTTCGAGAAGACGACCCGCGTCAGTTCACGAAGGGTTCTTGTTGTGAATGCTTCAGGCATGGTCGTGACCTACCATGGTGACTCGTGTGATTTCCGGATACCTCCGGCCGGACCCGCGCCGGCCGATGATTAGGGGCCGACGCCGACGTTCACGTTCGGGGCACCGCCCCCGTGGTTCTTGATCGTGGCCGGCTCGTTGTGGAGCTCGTACCCGAAGTTCAGGCTCGTCGAGAACGAGTACGGCAGGATCGAGCGGATGCCCTTGGTGAACACCTGATCGACCCAGTCGTCGAACTCCGCCAGTCCGCTCTTGGGTACGTAGACGACGTCCATGTCCTGCGTCCAGATGTCGTGCCTGAGCTGGCTGAAATCGGGCAGCAGGCCGTTTTCCGAGCCCTTTTTCGCGTTCATCAGGTGGTGCATGTCCACCAGCGCGCCCTGCGGAACGGGCACGCCCTTGCGTCGGATGAACAGGACCTTGCGCTGGTCCGCGCGGGGTGTCGGGCCGCCCGCCGCAGCGATCGCCTGGATCAGGCTGATCGGTGTGGGCGTCGTGATCATGCCGGGGGAAGTGACCTCGCCGAAGACGAACACCTTCTGCGGCGCCCATCTGTTCATCTGGACGGTCACGTCGATCTGCTCGAGGTCGGCCTCGGCGTAGGCCTTGTTGATGTCGAGACGCAGTTCGGCAATGGTCTTGCCGAAGGCCATGATCGACCCGATGTAGGGCAGGTCGACCGTCCCGTCCGGGTTGACGGGCATCAGACGCGACTGGCCGCGCGGGGCCGTCGTGATCGCCCGTTTCAGCTCGGCGATCTTGATGTTGGCCTTCTTGATCGTGACGGTCAGCTCGGGGCTCTTGAGGTGCTCGCCGTACCGCCGACGGAGCTCCCTTTCGAGCTGCTCGGCGGTCATGCCGGCCTCCTCCTCCTGGGTGCCGTCGGACTTGCGGGGGAAGACCTCGACGCCGCCCACCAGCAACAGCCGGACCATCCCGTCGCTGCCCACGATCACGTCCTGGTCGTACTGCGGCTGGAACGGGAAGCGGATGTTGATCGCGTCCTCGATCTTCAGCCGATACCCCTCGGGGGTGATCGTGTGCTTGACGTGGTAGATGATTTCGAGCTGATCACCGACGTTCAGCCGGTAGGTGGGCAGGATGATCTGCTTGGCCGGGACGGCCATCGCGTGCTCGGGCTGCTGGAACAGGGCCTGGTGGTCCGGCGGCGGGGGACCCGGTTCGGGGGAGCAGCAGCCGCCCATGCCTAGGCCGGCCAAGACGCCGGCCACGAGCCCCCCACCCAGCCCTCGGCGGCGCCGAAACCCGGCGAACGATCCTTCTGTTGGTATTGGCCTCACAGCCTAGCCTCCCTCATCGACATCGATCCCGCCTCACGGGACGACCTTGGCGAGCGGCAGGCGGGCCGTCCGCCTGATCCGCTCCACGGCCTGCAATGCCTCGTCGTAGGTGGCGTACTTGCCCACGTGGACCAGGTACAAGGCGCGCCCGTTTCTCGTATCGAGCTGCTGGTCG
>CAYOGX010000381.1:0-5499 GCA_964403235.1 uncultured Planctomycetales bacterium
GGCTGCCAGGGCGGTGTTTCCCATGAGGGATCCAACGAATGTGCAAGCCATCAACCCATGCCGCATCGGATCGTTCCTGCCCGGTCGACCATGCAGCGATCTGGCTTTTCACGCGTCGCGCCGTGCCTGGGAAACTAGCCGAAATCCGCTCGGTTGGAAACAGGTTTCTTCTGGCCGGTGAAGAGAGTATGTCAAGGACGACGAACGACCCGATCCGGCAGCAATGAGCGCCCGTTCGAGGAGGTGCCCGACCCCCGTTTGCCGTCCGTCCGTCTGCTACGGTATAATAGCCTTAGCCTATCTAGGCCTCGGCCAAAGGGAGCAAACGTATGCAACTGCCCGACCGCATCACGGTGGACAAGGCGGTCCGCTCGGGTCGACCGGTCATTCGCGGCACACGCGTGCCCGTTGATCTGGTGTTGGGCAAGCTCGCCGGCGGCATGTCCTACGACGAGGTCATCGCCGAATACGAGATCGCACGGGAGGACATCCTGGCGGCCTTGGAGTACGCCGCCCGGACGATCGGCGAGGAGCGCCTGCACGTGGCCGTATAGCCGATGCGCTTTGTCATCGATGAAGATATGCCGCGGTCTGTTGGTCCAGCGCTCGCCGAACTCGGCCACGAGGTCCTCGACGTGCGCGAGCAGGACCTCCGCGGGGCGAGCGACGAACAAGTCCTTCGGTTTGCCCAACAGCGTGAGGCGTGTCTTATCACGGAAGATCTGGGGTTTGGAAACGTCCTCCGCTTTCCACTGGGCAGCCACCACGGCATCATCGTGTGCCGCTTTCCTTCCACGTTGCGCAGCCAGACCGTGGTCAGCGAGGTCTTGCGAGGAGTCAGCCAACTAACCGAAAGCCAACTCCGTGGTGCGCTAGCGATCGTAGAGGTGGGCCAGTGGCGGCTTCGACCGGCCGGAGCCGCCGATCTGGATTGAGAACCTTGGTCGAGCCGTGCCGGCGAGTCAGTTCCGCAACCCCCCCGGCAACCCGTGGAGCCCGACCCCCGGGGGCCGACCCCAACTTAACAATGTAGGTGTGACCCTCCCCCTGTAGGTGTGACCCTCCCCCCCCTTGACACCCCTAGAATCCTGCTCATGATATCCTTTCTGGTCCTTGCCAGGAGTTGTATCGGTCCCAATATGATGACAACTGAAGCCGTTGCCGCGACGGTCCCTCCCCAAAGGACGTGTCTGCCAACAAAGTCGTGAGCCTCCATTGATTTCCCAGCCGCCTGCCAGGTAAAAATGTCGGGGATTGCCACGACTGTGGGGTCACTCTGGGGTCACACTCTGACTCTGGGGTCACACCTACACTATTAAGTTAGGGCTTGGGCCCCAGAGATCGGGGGTCCGAATGGGGGGCGGGAGTCCCTACTTGCGCCCTGCATCTTTCCCTGCGGGCGGCGGGGTGTCTTCACACCCTAAACAGCGCGCCGAGGCGTTTGCCTAGTAGGAGCGACGTGGAGACGAGGGTCACCGTCAGTAGGGCCATGGCCCAGACGCCTAGGGCGCTGGCGATGTAGCGACCTTCGCCCAACAGGTTGAACAGCTCGAAGATGGCCTTGGTGATCGGGTAGTGCATCCCGCGCTGAGCGAGCATGAGCGAGTCGGAGACCTCGAGCATCGCGAAGCTGAACGCCAACAGGCAGCCGGCCAGCACGTTGGCGGCGATCAGGGGTAGGACGATCTTGCGGACCGTCCGCAGCGGGCTCGACCCCAGGTTCCAGGCGGCCTCCTCGAGCGTCACCGACGTCTGCTGTAGGCCGGCGGCGATCGAGCGGACCACGTACGGCAATCGGCGTACGGCGTAGGCGATCACGAGTAACACCGTCGGGTCCTCTCGGGGGTCGAGGAACACGAAGAACTCGCCCTGGCGGGTCATGGCCAGGTAGCCGAAGGCTAACACCAGGCCCGGGACGGCCAGGGGCATCATGGCCAGGGCGTCCAGGAGGCCCCGGCCGGGCAGATCGCTGCGGACCACGACGTAGGCGATGGCCGTCCCGAGCAGAACGTCGACGAGCATGGCCAGCGACGCGTATTCGATGCTGTTGCCGATGCTGGTGATCGTCAGGTCGTGCGACAGGGCGGCGCGGTAGTGGTGCAGCGTGAAGGCATTGGGCAGGACGCTTCGGTACCAGCCGGCGCTGAGCGAGTTCAGGATCACGCCGACGTGGGGAATGATGGCCAGGCCGATCACCAGCGCGAACGGCAGGAGGACGAGCAGACCCCGCGGGCCTCGGAGCCGCCGGGCCGGTCGGGCGACGGTGGCCTTGGCCATCATCGCGTAGGCGTGCCGGCCGAAGATGCCCCGCCCCACCAGATACATCAGCACGGATGCAACGAGCATCACGACCGTCAGGGCGTAGGGGAAGGGGTTGTCGCTGATCTCGTTGAGCCCCTCGAAGACCTGAACGGGCGTGACGCGGGCGTAGTCGAACATGAGCGGCGTGCCCAGCTCGGTGAAGCTCCAGATGAAGACGATCGTCCCGCCAGCGAACAGGCCGGGCATGATCAGCGGCAGCGTGATCCGCCGGAACCGCCGCCAGCCGACGCAGCCGAGATTCTCGGCGGCCTCGAGCATGGCCGGGTCGACGTTGGCCAGGGCCGCCGTCGCGTTGAGGTACATGATCGGGTACAGGTGCAACGCCTCGAGCAGGACGACGCCCCAGAACCGTGCCCGGCCCATCCAGTCGATGGTCTGGCCGTCGGCCAGAACGCCCAGCCACGTCAGCGCGGCGTTGAGCCCGCCGTACTGCCCGACGATCTGCCGCAGCCCGATCGCCCCGACGAAGGGCGGCAGGATCATCGGCACGAGCAGCAGGGCGCTGAGAAGGCCCTTGCCGGCGAAGTCGTACCGATCGCTCAACACGGCCAGCGGCAGCGTGATCAGGACGACGAGGATCGTGGTGGCCAGGGCGATCTCGAACGAGTTGGCCAACCCCTCCAGGTAGATCGGGTTGCGGAAGACCTCGAGGATGAACCGGACCGTCGGGCGGCCCTCGTAGACGATGCTCCCGTGGATGGTCTGATACAACGGCCAGACGAAGAACGCCGCGAAGAAGACGCCCACGCCCGCGGTGATCAGGATGGCGTTGCGTCGTCGCATCATCGCGCGGCCGCTCCTTGTTCGGCGAGCCGGCGGGCGGTGAGGTAGTTGGCGCGGAAGTGGGCGTCCCACTGGCGGGTAAGACTGACGGCCTCGAGCTTGTTCCGGAGGTCGAGCTTGCCGGCCTGGTCGTAGGACAGGGGCATCTGTTGCATTCGTTCGACGCCGTCGGGACAGGCGTCGGGCCCCCCGGCGGCGATGATGGCCGACCACGCCGCCGTCAGCTCGTCGTGCGTATCGATGCACATCGCGCGGATGAACAGCCGGATGAAATCGAACAGCGCCGCGGTCCAGCGATAGTTGTAGGTGAAGGCCTCAGCCAGCGCGTATGGGTCCACGTCGGGGTCGGACGCCCACCGGCGGTGCTCGGGCGTGTACATGTCACGCCGAATGGCTGGTCGTCGCAGGGCGTACGTGGACGGCCCGCCCGGCGCGCCGACGCGGTAGTGCCACAGCTTCTGTCCGTCTGGGGTCAGGCAGAAGTAGATGAACCGCCTGGCCAGTTCCGGCTGCGGCGCGCCACGGAGCATGCTGATCGGATCGGCGGAGACGCTGGAGCCGCCGACGGGGGTGACGTAGCTCATGCGGTCGGTGCCCTCGCGCTCAGCGGCCATGCCGGCCTCGAACCGGCCGTAGAAGTCGATGCACATGCCGGCCGCCGCGTTGCCCTGGACCACGTCGATGGGCACCTTGCTGGACGTGTTGGTGAAGTAGCGAGCGTTGGCGGCGATGCGTTGGACCAGTCGCATGCCCCGCCAGAAGCCGTCGGCGACGGCGGTGGCCTGATCGGCCGGGGCGAGCGTGTCGACGTTCCGTCGGCGGCAGCGGCCGCGGATCTCGGCGGCGATCTGCTGCTGGATGAGCATCTCGAAGGCCTTGTTGGCCGAGCCGCTCTTGGTCGGGTCGGCCAGCCCGATCTCGGCGAAGAACCGCGGATCGGCCAAGTCTCGCCACTGGTCCGGCGGCGAGTCGATGCCCAGCCGCCCCAGCACGTCGCGGTTGTAGCAGATGCCGAAACACGTCAGGCAGCAGCCGTAGTATCGGTCGCGCTTGTCATAGTAGGTCTCGCCGCTGGCGGCCTGCGGCATGATCTCGGGGCGGAGCAACTCGGGGTGGTCGGTTGCGATCCCGCAGGGGACCGTGTTGCCGATCTGGGCCTGCTTGTCGTGGTCGTACCACCCGCCGCCGAAGAAGAGGTCCACGCCGATCCCGACGTTGGATTCGAGGAAGGCCTTGCGGGCCTCGACGGCCTCGGGCGGCGTGCCGGGCTTGGGATGGGCCGGATCGAGCCGCCGGTTCGCGAAGCCCGCCTCCACCGCGGGCGTCCACGGCCTGCCCAACCTCCCGGTCCAGTGGGCGCGGAAGGCGGCGACGTACTCGCTGGCCAGGTAGCGAGCGATCTGGCTCGTGCCGCCAATGCTCCGCCAGTCGATCCGTACCGGTTGGCCGTAGCGTTCCCGGTGCCACTGGCTGAAGGCCCGCTCGAACTCGACGCGGATCGCCTCATTGTGGGGCGACAGGGTGGTCAGCGTCAGGGCGTCGGCGGCCAGCTCCGCCTGCGGCGGCCGGAGCACGTAGGGCACGCCGAGGATGATCACGACCAGGGCGACAATGATCGAGCCGCGTAGGAGCATGGGACACCCGGGAAGAAACGTCGAAACATCGAAACGTCAAAACGTCGAAACCTAAAGGCGTCGAAACTTAGTCTTCCAGGATCACCGCGTCGGCCGGGTCGAAGTGACACTGGACCTGGCCGGTCGGGTCGATCTTGGGGTTGAGCTCGATGACCTTGAACGTCGGTCCGCCGTCGATGACGACCTGATGCTGGGCCAGCTCGCCGAGGTAGACGGTCTCGCCGACCCGCCCGTCGAAGACGTTGACGGCATCGGCCGGCGGTGGGCCGACGCGAACGCTCTCCGGGCGGATCGACAGCACCACGCGGTCGCCGACGACGCGGGGCGTCGGCGGTACGGCCGAATGGACAATCCCAAAGGTCGTTCGGACGCTGGCTGATTTCACGTCGACGGTGAGCAGCTCGCCCTCGACGAAGTTCGTCTCGCCCAGGAAGTCGGCGACGAACCGGTCGGCCGGCCTGGCGTACAGCTCGTGCGGCGTGCCTGTCTGGGCGACGCGCCCTTCGTTGATCACGGCGATGCGGTCGGCAATGGACAGCGCTTCCTTCTGATCGTGGGTCACGTAGATGGCGGTCAGGCCGGCCTGTTTGCAGATGCGGCGGATCTCGCCCCGCATCTCCAATCGCAGCTTGGCGTCGAGGTTGCTCAGCGGCTCGTCGAGCAACAGACATTGCGGCTCGACGACAAGCGCCCGCGCAAGGGCGATGCGCTGCTGCTGTCCGCCGGACAGCTCGTTGGGACGGCGCGACCCGTAGTTCTG
>CAYOGX010000382.1:0-5488 GCA_964403235.1 uncultured Planctomycetales bacterium
ATCCACCAGGTCCTTCAGCTCGTAGTCCGGGACGGAAGCTGCCCTGGCCCAGACACAGAATCGCAGCGGTCTGGGACGGGGTAGCGCCAGGTCGTGGACCTTGATGTGGATGGGGATCGTGATCTTGGTCGAGTCAGGCTCGATGCTCTCGAGGGCGAGTTTGGCCACGTACTCGCCCGGCGCCAGGCCGGTCGCGTTGACCGTGATCCATAGCTGCGCCGACCCCCTGGCGGCGATCGGTACCAGATGCCCCTGATCCAAGCGCGGCAGCGCATCGGCCACCCGTTCGCGCCGGATCGTGGGCACGGTCACCGCTCGACGAAACGTCAGGTGCTTCTCGGCGGGGAACGTCTTGGCGCCGACCAGGTCACCCGCCACCACCCGCACGTCCAACGTCCCCGCGCCGATGTTCGTCAGGTTCAGCGCCAGCGATTCGTACTCGCCCACGCACAGCGCGGTATCGAGTCGCTTGGTCCGATCCTTCGCCGTCGGCAGCGAATCCCGCGGACTGAAATACGCCCATGGACAGAACCCCCACGCACAGAACGACCCGGTCGCCGCCAGCGCGTGGCCGGCCTGGACAAGCGCCCGCAGGCGCTCGCCCGATGCGACCAGCGAGGACACGACCTTCGGGTCGCGCCGCTGATTGTCGGTCTCGACCAGCGCGTGAAGCTGGCCCCTCAGCCCCAGCAGCTCCCGCCGCATGCCGTCCGCGGCTGCGGCGTTTGTCTTGCGCCAGCTCTTCAGCGAGGCGTCCGTCTGTCGGAACACCACGTCGTTCAAGTACGCCTTGTCGCCGGCCAACCCCTTGAAGACGTGTTCGGCCGTCTTGGACGCATGCACCGCAAGGCGGTCGACGTCCATCAACGTGTGCGCTACCCGATACGTACCTGAGTCTTGCACATCAACGTCAACCGAGAGGCGCTGGGTCTGGCCGAGAATGTGATTGGCGAAATGCCGGACCGACCCGTCCGGGTAGGCGACGCTCGTCAACAGGACCAGCCTTCGTTTCTCGGGATTCGTCACGTCGAATCGCCAACGATTCGTGCCGGTGACCAGACGGAGATCCCCCAGCGGGGAGAACCCGGCGTCGGACCGCTCGCTTTTCCTGGCTGGTGTGGGCAGCGGGCGGTAGGTCTTCGCTCCCGGCAGGCGGCACGTATGGGCGCGGTTCCCCGCGAACACCGTCCACGCGCGGGGATCGTCGCGATAGGGCACGTTCCATTTCAGACAGGCCAGCGTATTGGCCACGTGCGTCCCGTATCCCGCTACGATCGTCTCCATCCGCCCGTCCTGATCGAAATCGCCCGACAGCGTCGGCGAATTGACCGGCGCGGGCGGGCGGGCATCGAGCAACGACGACCCGTCGGCGTCGAGCGCGTGGATCGCCCGGCAGACCAACAGGATCTCCAGGGCCGGATCGTCGTCCAGGTTCACCGCGACGGGGAACGTGCCCGTGTCCATATTGATGTTGGCCAACTCGCGCTTCCACCGCTGCCCTTCCGCGCCATAGCACCAGAAGCTCCCGCCCTTGTTTCCGAAGATCACCTCGTCCTTCCCGTCACCGTCGACGTCCGTCGCGCAGATCGCGCTGTTGACGTGCAGCAGGACGTTTTTCTCGAGCACGATGCGGCGCGTTCGCAGATCGATCTGATAGACATGGTGCAGCCCGCCGCCGATGTAGAGCTCGGGCACCCCGTCGCCGTCGCGGTCCGCCAGGATCGGCGTCGTGTTGGGAAACAAGTCGTCCTGGCGGCAGATGTCCCACAGCAACTCGCCTTTGGCCGTGAGCGCGTAGATGTGTCCGTCGTGCGACGTGACGATGATCTCAGCCCCCGGCGCGTCGTAGACGTCGGCCACGAGCGTCGGGCCCATCTGGCTGCCCTCGCCGCGGAAGCGCCAGCGAAGCCGTCCCGTGGCCTCGAAACAGGAGACGAAACCGGCCGTGTCCCCCACGAGGATCTCGTGCCTGCCGTCGCCGTCCAGGTCCGCGATCGCCGGGCAGGAATCCACTCGGATGCCTCCCGGCGTCCGCGCGGTCCATTTCACGCTGCCGCCCGCGTCCAAGGCGACGACCGATCCCTGCCCGTCGCAGGCCACCACATCCTCGGCCCCGTCGCCGTCGATGTCCCCCACGGCCGGGCAGGCGGTTACGGGCGGCTTCATAGCATATTCCCACATCCGCGCGCCCTTCGGGCTGAAACAGACGATTCCCCGGCCGACCTCACACACGACGATGCCCCGCGTCTTGCCCGTGGCTGGATCCCGCATCGCGTTGGGACCCGAGAACCCGACCTTGCCTTGCACCCGCCAGGCGACCTCGAAACGCAACCCGCCGCACGCCGGCCGCGCCGCGACGACCCAAACGATCAGACAACTCAGACCGCGCCATGTCATGTTCGTGACCTCTAGATATGGTTGTTCAAGCCGCTGTCCCCGCACGCCGGGGTCCAGGAACGCCCTTTTTTCGCGGGGCAGGGCGGTGCGGTCAAGCACCAGCCCGAACGGCGACCGATCTGTGCGCGTTCGGGTGGCTCAGCGATGGGGCACGCCAGCGGCATGCTCGGTTCCCTGCGACGACTATGGCGATTTCAGCAGCCCGTCCGGCGAGGTGGCAACGAAGGGATAGGCCCCGGCCTCGACGACGACGGCCAGATCCTCCTTGGCCGCGCCGGGAACGCGCAGCGTCTCGAGCCGCAGCACGGGCGGCTTGACGTTCGGATCGACCGGAACCACCGCGGTCTTGTTGCCCGCGACGATTTCGTCGAACGCGGTCTTGTCACCGACGCGGATGACGGCTCGGACCTGCTCGCCGCCGCCCTGGGTTCGCAGCGTCAATCGGACCTCGCGCTGGCCCGCCCGGGTCAGTATGTACAGCGGCGGGATGACGCTCACCAGGCTCGCGCCCGACCGCTTGGCCGTGGTCACGGCGTACGGATGACGGCCCTCGATTCGGATGGCGTTCGACCCCGCACCGACAACGAGCGCGTAGACACCCGACACCTTGGCCTGGAACGTCAGCTCGCGCGCCTTGCCGCCGACCTTCACGTCACCCCGGGCCAGCTCGCGCTTGTCGGGCGAGACCAGCAGGTATTGCCCCGAGTCCGGGTACCGACCGACCTGAGCGAGGCCGATCTTCATCGCCACCCGCTGACCCTTCTCGGCGTGGAAACACAAGATGTTCTCGCCCCGCAGGTGCACGGGCGGCACCGGCTTGCCGGTAGGGGGGGTCCAAGGCACCAGGTTGAGCTGTTTAACGCCCCGCGTGGTCAGCGGAACCGGCGGCAGCACGAACGGCTCGATCTTCAGGGCCGATCGGTACGTGGGGTCGGCCGCCAGGCGGTCCAACTCGTCGTTGGCCCGGCGGAACGCCGCCCAATACGCCGCGTGATCCCCCGGTAGCGGGCTGTAGCTCGGCATGCCGAACGTCGACAGCGTGTAGATCCAGTAGCCCATCGAGTCTCGCCCGCAGTGGTACAGATGTGCGGGCAGGGCCTTGGCGATGAACTTGCTCTGCCAGATGCCGCAGACCAGCACCGCGTGCGCGTTCAGCGCCTTGAAATGCCGTTGCGCCCGCTGCACGTACTTCGTGTACCCGGTGCTGTAGGTCATCTCGGTGTAGGCTAGCATCGGCTTGCCCGGCCGGCCGAGGCCGAGCAGGATCCCGTCCGGGACCGGTGACTCCCTGTCCGCGTGGAACGCCCCGAGCAACAGGTTGGGTGCGATCTTGTCGACCGCGTCCCGCGTGTGCTCGGCCAATTGTCGAACGGCCTGGCGGGTGCCGTTGCGGTAGGTCTCGAGCAGGCCCTGTTTCTCGAGCCAGGCGTATCGCTCGGCCGGCGGCGGGGGCTTGACGTCCTTGCCGGCGGCGCGGAGCACCCGGTCGATCGCGTAATCGCTGTAGCAGACGCCGTGGTAGCCGGTGGCGTCCGCGCCGTACATCTCCAGATCGAGGATCACGCCGACCATCGGGTACTTTCGGCTCAGCTCGGCCAGTAGCACGAACCGGGCCTCGATGATCCGCCGCCAGAAGTCCTCGTCGATCGGACAGGGCGTCCGATCCAGCCGATTGCCCTGCCGCGTGACGTGGTGACGATATTGGCCCACCCACTTGGGCTCATGCCCGCCGAAGAAGTTGAACACCGGCCAGAACCCTACGCCGTGCTTGGCGCACAGATCGGCCCATTGTTTGAACAGTTTCTCCGACTCGGGGCGGAGGGGCGCCTCGAGCCCGCCGAACTTGACGAGGATGGCGTTGAGCCCGGCCCGTGCGGCCGGCTCGACCTGCGCGGTGTCGCCGGCGCCCAGGTATCCCCCGCGGATTCGTTGGGTTTGCAGCTTCTGGAGCGGCCGGATCAGCTCGCCCCCCGCCGCCGCCGGACAATCGCGGCACCCCATCTGAAACGCAAGACAGCCCGCCAGGACCGCCGCGGCCGGTACGTGTCCGTTCGCGCTTGGCAACATGGTACACCCCCACATATCAGCGCCGCGGTGAGCAGGTCAAGAACTCACAGGGTCGCCGATGGCACACGAGCGACGCGCCGCGGACAATCCACCGCACGGCGCCGGCTCACTCGAGATACCCCAGCGATCGCAGACGTTCCTTCTGGCTCCAGCTCAATTCGGTGCGTTGGGCCTGCCTCATCTCCTGTCGCGCCTCCTGCCGCCATTGGGCGAGCGCGTGGGCGAGTGTCTTTTCCACGGCGCTTCGGCCGGCGAGGTCGCGCCGCTCGCCCGGGTCCGCCGCGAGGTCGTAGAGCTCGAACCCGGTATCGTTGGCGATCAGCTTGAAGGCGTCGGTCCGGATGGAGGCAAGCGTACCGTGCAGATCCCCAAAGGCCACCAGCTCGGGGAACGGATCGGCGGCATCGGCGCCGAGAAACGGCGTCAGGTCCCGTTCGGCGTGGGGGCCTTTCGGCTTGGCGGTGCCGTAGTCCGCCGGGGGGTCGAGCCCGGCGAGCGCGAGGACCGTCGGTGCGACGTCCGCAAGGCGCACCTGCCGCCGGACGACCTTGCCCGCCGGCACCTTCTTCGGGAAACGGATCACCAGAGGCACAACGATGGTCTCGTCATACAGCGCCCTGCGGTGCCCCTTGTTCCCGTGTTCAAAGAACTCGTCGCCGTGATCGGCGGTGATCACGGTGATCGTGTCGTCAAGCACGCCGAGTCCCGTCAAGAAGTCCAGCAGACGCCCGATGTGAAGGTCGGTGAAGCGAATCTCGCCGTCGTAAAGCGCGATCACGTGCTCGAGGTCGCGCGGGTCCATGTGCTTGTGGATCTGCGTATTCCTCCGGTAGTTCTCTACGGAGATGGTGCCCCGATAGTCCGGATCGAACATCGTGTCGTAAGGGGGCGGCGGGGTGTAGTCATAGTGGACGTCCCACATGTGCAAGAACACGAAGAACGGCCTCGACCGCCCCTGCGCGTGCCATGCCTCGAGCCAGTCGCGGACGAGCTGGACGAGCCTGGGCGAGGTCACGCCCTGATG
>CAYOGX010000383.1:0-5485 GCA_964403235.1 uncultured Planctomycetales bacterium
AGACTACCGACGGTCACACCGGGGTTGAGCTTCGCCCTGGCCGCCGCGAAACTCGCCGCCACCTCCTCTGCCCCAAGCGCCCGTCGGTAGATCTTCACCTCGTCAATACAGCCGTTCAGGGCGTTGACCTGACGCCCGAGGGAAAGGGCCTCGTCCGCACGGCGGATGGCCCCGGTCCGATGACGCGCACCGGCGAGTCGGCCGTTCACGTAGATCCGCATCGCCTTGCCGTCGTACGTGCCGACCAGGTGGTACCACCGTCCCGGCCGCACCGCGCCGTCGGCCCGCACGGGCCCCCAACCGTCCGTGAAGATGTGGAACGAAGGCACCGGCCCGCTGAAGCGCAGCAGGTACGACGTGCCGGCGTTGACAATCCCAATCCCCTCGGCACGCCCCGACAGGTCGTCCACCCGCGTCCACGCCTCGACCGTTACCTGATCCGACGGCCGGAGCGCGTCGGTCAACGGCGTGTGCGCTTTCGAGACCGGCCCCCGAAAACCCAGCCCCCGCCCGACGGCGCCGTCGACCCAACGGACGTCCTGGAGTCGAAGGTCATGCCCGCGACCCGAACCGTCGCGTGCCACGTCGCCCTCGCCCTCGTCCAACGGCCAGTAGGCAACCAGCTCCTGCGGGCGCGTCTGCGACCATGCCACCGAACCCAGTACCGCCGCGATCGCGAATACCGGCATACAACAACGATAGGACATCCGCCTGGCCTCCTGATGCACATCATGAAACAGAAGCCCGTGCCACCGTCTGCCACACCGCTACGGATACCCGAGCCACACCGGGCTGGACCACGCGATCTCCTCGTCCTTCTGGACGACGCGGACGTAGTAGTAGCTGCGGCCGTCGAGCGGCTTGGTGTCGACAAACGTCAGATCGGCGGTTCGAGCGGCCGGCTCCTTGCAGTAGATGAACTCGTTGCTGCGGCACACCTCGACGCGGTCGATCTCGGCCGGGCACCGTACGCGGATCTTGACCTCGACCGGCTTGCCGTCGGGCGCGGCGATCTTCTCGCCCATCAGGTGCCCGTTGACGCGGACGTCGAGGACCATCCTCGCCGCCGTCGTTCCGAAACAGTGCCGCGCCCGCAGTGCGTCGAGGACGGCCTCGCGGGTGAGCTCGCGGGCGAACACGCACGCCTTGCCCACGCCGCCGCCGTGGTCGGGGCTGGCGATCACGCCGATGACGATCCCCCGGCCCCAGGCGTCCTGGATGAAATGGCCCTTCGGCGTGGTCCGCTTGGCCTGACGCGGGGCGCCGTCGTGCTCGTATGAGCCGCGGATCTGGAAGATCTCCGCCACGGGCTGGGCGACCTCGTCGTGGAAACTCCAGTCGGTGGGGACGTTGCCCGTGTCGGCGAGCTGGTGGGGGATGTGGACGAAATCGGCGTTCATCCTTCGCAGCTCGGCCCACACCTCGGGCGGGGTCTGGCCGTTGCGGGCGTTCCACCATCGCGGGAAGTACAGATCCGACAGGATCAGGTTGCGGTGACCGTAGTAGCCGTACGGGTGCTTGTCGTCGTACTTCTCGAAGGTCGAGGTCCATTCCTGCCCCAGCAGCGTGACGAACCGGCCGGGGTCGCCGTGGATGCGGGCCATCTTCGCCGAGTAGGCCCACAGGTACGGGCTCTGGTTGTACCCGTGGTCGGTCATGCACGCGAAGTCCAGCCGCGCGATGTCGCGCAGGTGCTGGTAGCTCTCTTCGAGCGACTGATCGCCCGCCCGGTTGCAGACGGACAGGTCCGAGTGCTCGTGCAGGCTCCCGTAGAACAGCTTCAACGTCCGGCCGTGGTACTCGATGGTGGGCGTCTTGGTGTCCTCACCGTAGTCGAGGCGGAGTCGCCCGGCCTCGAAGGCCTCGTTGGGCTCGGTGAGGGGTTCGAGCGCCATTGGCGTAGCGGGCGGGGACGGCTCGAGGTCGACCGTCGCCAGGTAGATGTCGCTCTTGGCCGACGCGGTCTTGTCGGCGTCCGACCACGAGCCGGGGATGTCGTCGTTCTGGAACGCGGCGACGGCCCGGCCGCCTCGAATGGCCAGCGCGGGGACGCGGTCCAGACCCTTACGCCCCGATAGACGCACCAACGCCTGCCACTTGGTGCCCGCATAACCCGTCAAGAAGACGTCCCACCCGGCCCGGGGCAGCCGCGGACGCAGGTGGGCGATCCACAGTCGACCGGCCGAATCGAACGCGGCCGTCGCGGCCTCACATCGACCGGACAGCGGCGACTTGGCCAGCCCCGTCGGCGCCTCGAGCCCGTCGGCGCCCACCTTCGCCACGACGATCCTGCGACGGTTGGTGGCCCCGATCCGATAGCCCTTCGTCTCGGCGTTCTCGTACAGCAGCCACAACTCGTTGCCGCGCGCGACGAGGACGGGATGACGGTCGATCGACGGCGCGCTGGTCAACCGCCTCGGGTCCGTCCAGGTGCCATCGGTCAACCGCCGCCGCAGATGGACGTCGTAGTTGTTGTCACTAAAGCCGTGCCACGCGACGCAGACCTCGCCGGAGGCCAGAGCCGCCAGCGCGGGAGAGTAACCCGACACGCCATCGGGGCTGACGGCCACAGCGGGGCCGAACCTGCCCTGGCGAAGCGAGCTGGTGAATACCCGACGCACGCCACCCCGATTCGATTCCCAGACCACCCACAGGACGCCGTCCCGCCAGACGCCGATCGGCTTGACGTCGACGTCGGGATGCGTGCAGACGACGGACGGCGTGCCGGGGCCCTGCTTGTCCAGCGGGACCGCGAAGACGTCCCAGTTGCCCTTCGTCTCGGCCGCGTAGAGCAGGATCGCCCGATCGCCCGCCGCCACGACGCGCGGGTGGACGATCCAGGTTCTCTTGCCGGTGGGCACCTGCCATTCGCCGACGACCTTAACTGTGCTTTTGTCGAACGTACAGCGCGCCACGCAAAGCGAATCGGCCTCGCCCCTGAAGCGGTTCCAGGCGACGTAGATACTGCCGTCGTCGACCCACGCCATCGACGGCTCGTCATTGAAGCCGCGTTCGCCGCTGATGCAGGTGGTTTCCGGCATGGCGGTTTCGTAGAGGGCGACGTCGTCGATCCAGATCTTGCCGGCCGGTGCGCCGTGGGACGATGGGGAGATGATCTCCAGGACGGCCTGACCGTCTGCCTTCACCGTGATCGGGACCGCGAAGCGCTTCCACTTCCTGGGCACGTTCTTCCAGGCCGCGATGTGCTGCCGCTGCTTCGAGCCGGGCAGCCGCGCCCACAACACCAGCTTGGTGCGCCCGGTCGCACGGGCCCAGATCTCGAATTCGTACAGGTTGTTGGCCTTGACCGGAACGGTCCGTTTCAGTCGTCGGCTCCGGTCGGGTCGGTCGACCTGCCCGGACAGGCAGGCCTGGCCCGAATGGGCGGCCGCTGCGTCCGTGACAAGCTCGTGCTTGGCGTCCGGTTGCCAACCGGCCGTGCCGGTCTCGAAGCCGCCGTTGGCGATCAGGTCCTTCCGTTGCCCGGGTCGCCCGCCGGCCTCGGCCGCAGGGGCCACGCCGAGAAAACCGACGAGCGCAGCCAGAATCGCCGACCGGACAAACACCGCGCGCTTGACGCTCGTTCGATCGCTCATGATTCGGTCCTTTCAGGTTTCCGGATACTCCCTGGGAATCGCGCACCTGTCAATTGTCGGGTGGGGCGATCGGTCGTGGCGTAATGTCGTGAAACTGCGGCGGCTTTGCGATACCTTGGTCTACAGGACGCCCCGCCCTTCGCCGGTTGACGGGCCGGGCGGCATGGCGAAGGTTCACACAAACGGCGGGTCCGGATGATGACCGACTGCAAAGGGATAGCGTTGGTGATGGCGATCGGCACGGCACTGGCCGGTTGCCGACGCGAGCCCGAGGCGCAGGTCGTTTTGCGGTTCGCGCATTCGACGACGAGTGGGGCGACCAAGCTGGTGTACGACGCAGCCGTCGCCGAGTTCGAGCGCTTGCACCCCGGCATCCAGGTCAAGCAGGACGTGCAGGACGGCAACCTGTACGAGAAACAGGGGCTGCAGTCGAAACTGCAAGGCGGGAACCCACCGGACGTCTTCTTCGAATGGGCCGGCCATCGCGTGGCCAGCAAGGTCCGCGACGGGTACGCCGCCGACCTGACCGACGCCCTCGACGCCGACGGCTGGCGGGACACGTTCCACGAGAACGCATGGCACGATACCACCGTCGACGGGCGGAACTACATGATCCCCGGCTCGATCATGGTCTCGGTCATGTACTGGTACAACACGAAGCTGCTGGCCAAGCACAACCTGACCGTGCCGAAGACGTATGAAGAGCTCCTCGATCTGATGCGTAAGCTCAAGGCCGCCGGCGAGACGCCGGTGTTCTTCGGCAACCGCGAGATCTGGCCGATGGGCAATTGGGGCGCGCATCTCATCCAGCGCGTCGTAGGGACCGAGCTCTATGACCGCGTCCTGCGGCTTGAGCCCGGCACGAGTTTCGTCAATCCGCCCTTCATCAAAGCGCTCGGCCTGATCGAGACCTGGGCCAAGGAGGGCTTCTTCAACAAGGGGTTCATGGCCATCACCGATACCAACGCCCAGGTCTGTTTCTACAACGGCCAGGGCGTGCTCCACCCGATGGGCAACTGGCTGATCTCGGCGGCCAAGACCGACGCGCCGGACGACTTCGACTACGACGCGTTCAACCTGCCGCCCATCGCCGGCGGCCAGGGCGACCAGACCAGCCTGATCGTGCTGAACACCGGCTATATGGTCAGCAAGTCGACGAAGCATTTCGATCTGGCGATCACGTTTCTGCGGCACATGACGTCCGAATCGGTGCAGCGACAGATGATGGCTGCGGGAACCATCAGCGCGGTCAAGGGCGTTATCGATCCGGACCAGATGGACCCCCACCTCCGCCGGTCGTTCGACGCCTGGAAGCGCGCCAAAACCATCCTGGCCCCGCCCGATACGGGTTACGCCATCGACGTGGCCAACCGGCTATACGACGCCATCGCGTTGGTCGCCGACGGCAAGGCCGACCCCCGAGCCGCCCTGACCAAGGCGGAACAACAGGTCGCCCCCTGGCGAAAGGCGGGTGCGAGCAAAAAATGATGGGCCGATCCGACGCGACCATTCCCGCCGCCGACACCGGCCGTTCAGGCATCGGCCCGGTCGCCAGGCAAGAGCGCACGGCGGCCTACGCGTTCGTCCTGCCCGCGTCGGTGCTATTCGCGATGTTCATCCTGCTACCGACCGTCGGCACGTTCGTGTTGAGCCTGTTCGAGTGGAGCGGCGCGGGCGAGGCCCGATTCGTCGGCCTGCAAAACTACCGCATCGCCTTTACCGGTGACGCCATCTTCCTTCGATCGCTGAGGAACAACATCGTCTACCTGTTGGCCACGCTCGTCCTCGAGGTGGGCACGGGGCTGGTCCTGGCGCTGATGCTGGACCTGAAGCGTCGCGGGTACGGCCTGTTCCGCGTGATCCTCTTCACGCCGCTGACGCTGTCGCTG
>CAYOGX010000384.1:0-5451 GCA_964403235.1 uncultured Planctomycetales bacterium
CTCGACCTGTTCCGCGCTCACCCGTGCTACGACGAGTTCTGGGACACCTGGAACATGGAGAAGCAGGCGGGACGCGTCAACGTGCCCGTCGTGTATTACGGGGGCTGGTATGACATGTTCTGCCAGGGCACGATCAACACGTTCGTCGCCGCCCAGACGCGGGGCGGCCCCGGGGCACGCGGGAAGTGTCGGCTGATCATGGGTCCCTGGGAGCACGACGGCCTGTCCGAAGGATTGACCTACCCCGCCAACGCCAAACCGAAGTTCGAACTGTGGGCCATCCAGTGGCTCGCGCGGCACCTCAAGGGCACGGACCTGAGCGGCGGCAAGCCGACCAAGCCGGTCTACTACTATGTCATGGGCGCCTGCGGGGAGCAGGACGCGCCCGGGAACGTCTGGCGATCGGCGGACACCTGGCCCGTGCCGAGCAAACCCGTGCCCTACTACCTCCACAAGGGCGGGCAACTGTCAACGGACAAGCCGACCGAGGCGCGGGCATCGGTCAGTTACACGTACGATCCCAAGGACCCCGTGCCGACCCGCGGTGGCTCGAACCTGACCATCAAGAGAGGCCCGATGGACCAGCGCCCCGTGGAAGATCGGCCCGACGTCGTGCTCTTCACCACGCCGGTCCTGACCCAGCCGGTCGAGGCCACCGGACACATCACGGTCAAGCTGTGGGCCGCCTCGTCGTGCGAAGATACCGATTTCACCGCCAAGCTTTCCGATGTCTACCCCGATGGGCGGAGCATGCTGGTCCTCGACGGCATCGTCCGCGCCCGCTACCGCGAATCGTTCAGCCGGCCGAAACGCATGAAACCCGGCGAGGTCTATCCGTTCGAGATCGACCTGTGGTCGACGAGCATCATCTTCAACAAGGGCCACCGGATCCGCGTGGCCATCAGCAGCAGCAACGCGCCGCGGTTCGGTCCCAACCCGAACACAGGCGACGCGGTGAACGAGATGGCCGACGCCGTCGTCGCCACGAACACGATCTACCTCGATAGGGATCATCCGTCGCACATCATCCTGCCGCAACCGACCGGGCAGGAGGGGACCAGGCCGTAGCCCTCCTAATGAGCGGCATCACGACCGAGCCGGACGTGGGACGCCGATGTCCTCGTGCCAGGGCCATCCCGGCTGCGGATGACAAGGGATGGGCGCCCGACGTGCGATGTCCAGTCGGGAAGCGGCTGCCTCTCCGGTCGGCGCAAGCGACGGGGCCCGTAGTTTCGATAGGTCGGCTTGCAGCCGATTCCGTTTCGCCACAAGATACGCTCAAGATCGATCGCGGGGGCGATGCGGGAGCGGATGATGTCCAGCGGGATTACGCGGCGTGATGCGTTGCGTCGAATGGCGCGAGAGGGGGCCGTTTGGGCGAGTGTGTTGGCGGCGGGGCCGCTACTGTTGGCCAACGAGTCCCGGGCGGCCGGGGCACGCCAAGCCGTGTCACGGCCCAACATCTTGTTCATCCTGACCGACGACCAGCGTTGGGACGCGATGAGTTGCATGGGCCACCCGTTCGTCAAGACGCCGAACATGGACCGGATCGCCCGCGAGGGCGCGCGGTTCGCCAACGCCTTCGTCACCACGTCGCTGTGCTCGCCGAGCCGCGCGTCGTTCTTGACCGGTACGCACGCGCATCGCCACGGCGTGTACACGAACGAGTCGATCGACCCGACCCCGTCGACGCCGACGTTCCCGATGCTGCTGGATCGGCGCGGCTACGAGACCGCCTTCGTCGGCAAGTGGCACATGGCGCGACAGGCCGACCCCCGGCCCGGGTTCGATTACTGGCTGAGCTTCTCCGGGCAGGGCAAGTACCAGGACCCGGCGCTCAACGAGAACGGCAGAGCTTTCAAGGCCAAGGGCTACATGACAGATCTGTTGACAGATTACGCGGTGAAGTGGCTCCGCCGACCGCGGACCTCGCCGTTCTGCCTGATCCTGTCGCACAAGGCCGTTCACGGCCCGTTCACACCGGCCGACCGCCACCGCCAGATGTATACCGACGTGGAGGTGCCCAGACCCGCGAGCTTCGATGACACCTACAAGGGCAAGCCCGAGTGGTATCGCAGGGCCATCACCTACGGGACCCGTCGCAAAGACTGGATACAGAACCGGAACAAGCCGGTGCCGGACGAACTGCCGCCGCGCGAATGGAACCCGCGTCAGAAACATATGCTCAACTACTATCGCGCGCTGCTGGCGGTCGATGAGGGGATCGGCAAGGTGCTCGACACGCTCGCGGAGCGAGGCGTGCTCGACAACACGGTCGTGGTGTTCGCGGGCGACAATGGGTATTTCCACGGCGAGCATCGCCGCGGCGACAAACGGCTGATCTATGACGAAGCGCTTCGCATTCCGTTCCTGATTCGTTACCCGAAGCTGGTCGAGCCGGGGACGGTGATCGACAAGATCGCGCTGAACATCGACCTGGCGCCGACGCTGCTGGATCTGGCCGGGGTCGCGGCGCCCCGCACCGTCCAAGGTCGATCGCTCAGGCCGCTGTTGACGGGCAAGAAGGTCGATTGGCGGCAGCGCTTCCTCTACACGTACTTCCAGGAGGCGTGGCAGCCGGGGATGCCGACAATGTTGGCCGTCCGGACCGAGACGTGGAAGTACGCCCGCTACCCCGAGATCGACGACATCGAGGAACTGTACGACCTGCGCAGCGATCCTCGCGAGATGCACAACCTCGTGGCGGATCCCAAGGCCAAGGGCAAGCTGGCCGAACTCCGTGCCGAGCTCGATCGACTGCTGAAGGCGACGGACTACAGGCCGAGGAAGACGAGCACGGCCCGAAAGGCATTCACCGGGCCCGCGGAACTCGTGCTGTCCTACCCGTTCGAGAAGGACGAAGGCGGCAAGGTCGTCGACGACTCGGGCAAGGGCCACCACGGCAAGGCCTCCCACGCCAAGCGGGTTGGGGGCCGACGGGGCCAAGCCCGCGCGTTCGACGGCGCGCGGAGCCTCATCCTGGTCGAGAAGTCGAAGCGCCTGGACCCGTCGGGCGTGCCCTGGTCGGTCGAGGCGTGGGTCAAGGCCGAGGCGGACGACGGGGTGATCCTGGCCCGCGGCGGGCAGAGCCATGGCTATGCGCTCTGGCTGGAAGACGGCAAACCGGTGTTCGCCGTTCGCATCCAAGGGGAGACATACGCCGTGCGAGCCCGCAAGGCCGTCGGCGCCGAGTGGGTGCATCTGGCCGGCGTCTTGACTCGGGACACGGAGCTCGCGATGTATGTAAACGGACAACGCGTCGCATCGGAGCCGTGCGGGGGGGTCATCGCAGCCGATCCGCGCGACGTCATGCACATCGGCTGGGACGCCGGCTCAAAAGTCGTCGAGCCCGAGAAGGCGCCACGTTTCAAGGGCTTGATCGACGAGGTCAGGCTGTACCGCGGGGCGCTGACGCCCGAGCAGATCCAAGCGGACGCGGAACGCTGATCCGCCGCGGTGCCGAATGGACGCTTGGTATGCCCTCCAAAGCACCCGCTGACTCCTTGATGAGGACACCCGGTGCCGGACGACCGACGGTCGGGGGCCCGAGAGGGAAAAATCGCCGGATTTTTGTTGCCATCGGCCAGGAGGAGGCGATATATTGAGGTCCCAAACATAACCCGAACATTCGCGCATGTGGAGAAAACGCATGTCCCAACAGAAAGAACCCAAGCGAGACGACGCACTCGAGCGGGCGATCCAGCAGATCGAGAAGACCTACGGCAAGGGCGCGATCATGCACCTGGACGAGACGGCGGCAGGGGCAGCCGTCAGCGGCGTCAGCACCGGTGCGCTGTCGCTGGATCTGGCGCTGGGCGGACGGGGGGTCCCGCGCGGGCGTGTGGTCGAGATCTTCGGCCCCGAGAGCAGCGGCAAGACGACGCTGGCCCTGTCGATCATTGCCCAGGCGCAGAAGGGCGAGGGCACGGCAGCGCTGATCGACGCCGAGCACGCGTTCGACCCGTCATGGGCCAAGCGGATCGGCGTGGACCTCGAGGCGCTGATGCTCAACCAGCCGAGCAGCGGCGAGGAGGCGCTCGACGTTTGCGAGATGCTCGTCCGCAGCAATTCGGTCGACGTGATCGCGATCGATTCGGTGGCGGCGTTGATCCCGCGGGCCGAGATCGACGGGGCCATGGGTGACACGCACGTGGGGCTGCAAGCGCGGCTGATGAGCCAGGCGATGCGGAAGCTGACGGCTGCCATCAGCAAGTCGCGGGCGGTCGTGGTCTTCATCAACCAGATCCGCGAGAAGATCGGCGTGATGTTCGGCAGCCCCGAGACCACGCCGGGCGGCAGGGCGCTCAAGTTCTACAGTTCAGTTCGCATCGACGTCCGCCGAATCAGCTCGATCAAGGAGGGCGACCAGGCCGTCGGCATCCACATCCGCGCCCGGGTGGTCAAGAACAAGGTGGCCGCCCCATTCCGCGACGGCGAGTTCGATCTGATGTTCGGCAGCGGGATCAGCCGGGAGGGCGACCTGCTGGATCTGGCCGTCAACGATGGCATCGTGGACAAGAGCGGGGCCTGGTTCACCTACGGCCAGGTCCGGCTGGGCCAGGGACGCGAGAACGTCAAGCAGTTCCTGAAGGACAACGCCGACCTGGTCGAAGAGATCGAAAAGGCCATCCTCGTCAAGCGGGGGGTGTTGACGTCACAGCCGGCGTCGGACGGCGAGGCGCCGGGGGCAGATACGGACGCCGGCGTTCAAGACGAAGACGAGAAGCCGGACAAGAAGCGCAGGCGCAGGTAAGAGGGCCGGCCGATTGGGGATGACGCTGCCGCACGTGCGCGCAGGAGGATATTGTGCGCTTCGGGGGCAACCGCGGGATTCCGCGGACCGCGCGGGGCGGGCAGGCCGTCGCAAGAACCGACTCGCGAAAACGGCCCGTCCCTCCCGATAGATGATTCAGGAAACGGTGCCGGTGGTTCCTATTCGCACCCGGTCGTTTACAATCGTCTTGATGATGGCGTCGAGCGCATATCGAGTCTGTGGACTGGTCGCGTTGTCGTTGGCGACAGCGGGAGGGTCGGGTAGCGCGCCGGGCGGCGAGGCACCGGTCGGTCCGACGGCGGATCTGGAGGCGATTCAGAACGCGTTCGAGGCGCTGGCCCGCAAGGTGTCCCCGACCGTGGTGACGATCAAGTGTACCCGACCCGCGCGGGAGCCCCTTGTCCGCCGCGAGGGGCTGTCAGAGCCGCAGGGCCCCCGTCTGCCGGGGCGGCGGACCTACGGGGCGGGCAGCGGCGTGATCATCCGCGCCGACGGCATGATCCTGACCAACGAACACGTCGTCCAGCAGTCCGAGGAGATCCTCGTGGGCCTCCACGACGGGCGGAAATTCACCGCAGCCATCGTGCAAAGCGATCGGCGGAGCGACCTGGCCGTCCTGCGAATCGACGCGACCGGTTTGCGGGCGGCCGTGTTGGGCGACGCAAGCGACCTGCGGC
>CAYOGX010000385.1:0-5437 GCA_964403235.1 uncultured Planctomycetales bacterium
ACTTACGGTGGTCCTGGCCACTCCGGAGAATCTCTGAAAAGCTCTTGCCGGGCACCAGAACAGCCCCCCGGTCCGGCGCCAGATCGAGCAGAAAAACGGCGCGGCAGGTTCGTCGGTACGAAGCGCGGCCTACGTACACGGTCTTCCCGGTGCGCATGCTATCGGTACCGACGATGTTGCCGCCCGGAACTCCGGGGCAAGTACCTCCGGCCGGGCGCCACCCTCAAGCGGAATCCCGAAAGGACGGAGCTTGTGGGTGCGACAGGAGAGGGATGTTTCAACAGCGGGGCTCCCCTTCATCACCGGAAGCACCCACAACCTTTACTTCCCACTTCGCCCTTCGGGCTACGCAGGACAAGTCGTTACGGTTGGGTGGCACCGGCGGCCCACCAGGGCAATGCAAAACGCCCCGGCCCCAGAGGGACACCCCGTTGGGATGCCTGCGAGGGGCCGGGGCGTGGTGTGCGTGGGGTTGTACGGCAGCCGGCTAGCGGCGCCTGCGCTTGCGGACGTACCCGCCCAGGCCGGTCAGGCCCAGCCCGACGGCCAGCATCGTCATCGGCTCGGGGATGACGCTGACGACCTCCAACGTGCCGTCGACCAGGAAGTTGCTGTCGTCCCAGTCCAAGCCGGCCGGCAAGGCAGGCAAGACCATTGTGTTGTACGTGTTTTGGATGACGTCGGCGTCCAGCAGGTCGAACATGTCGCCATCTGCCAGGCCTGCCGGGGGGCTCCCGGTGAGCCATTCCACGAGGATATCGGCGTTGTTGAGGTCCAGATACGTGGTGAAGACGCCCGCATCCGGGTTGTCCACCTCGATCATATCGGCAGAGCCGAGTTCGAACCTGTACGTGTAGCCCAGACCTTGGTCGTGGGGGTTGAGTTGGGCCGTCAGGTCCGCGCTGAGCAGCGCCTGCAGCGTGACGTCCAGCGCTGCGTTGGTTCCTCCAGGGGCGTTGTCCGGGCCGTTGACGGTGGCAACAACGGCACCCGGGCTGCCTCCGGCGTCCGCAAGAATGTCCACCTGCAGATTCGCGAACCGATGGTTGCAGCACGTGTCGTTTCGGGGAAAAGCGCGCACCCTGCCGACAGCCTGTGTTGAACCAAGATCCGCTGTGAACATTGGAGGTGACGTGCTTGTGTTTGTGGACCAGACACCGGACGAGCTTTCGTGGTCACCATCGATGACGCGGCCCGGGGCGCCGTGCTCCAATGTGCTCGTGGTCGTTGCTGCGTGATAGCCCGAGAACCCCAAATCGTTGGTGCTCAGGTTCGGGCCGTTCACGGAACCGGCACCGGCTTCATTCGGGACGACGCCGTCGCCGAAGGCCTCGATTTCAGACACGTGGAACCGGGCATCCGTACCGGGGCGCTCGCTGAGCCGGACAAACCGACCCGAGGGCGTCCCGCCGTACGTCTCCCCGCTCTGCGTGCCGGTCAGCGTATCGGTGCCGATGCCCAGCCCGCCGACCTCGTGCAAGACGGGCCCCGGCGGCGCGAAGTCCACGTTGTCGAGCTCCAGAATGCCGCCCGTGCCGGTGTTCTCGCCGTAGAAGAGCACCCCGATGAAGTCGTAGCCGCCGCCGAAGTCGACGTTGACCATGATCGGGTGGGATACGCCATCGTTGGCTACTCCAGTGAACCCCGGGGTGCCGTTGTTGGCCAGGACTAAACGACCTTCCGTACCGGTCGGGTCGGTGATCAGGTTGACCGATGCGTCCGGGATGAAGGAATCGCCCGCCTCGGCCGTGCCGTTCTCGTAGTCGACGCCCGGGGCGTTGTCGCCGGTGTTCCATCCGAACGTGTACAGATGCAGGTCATAGTCGCCGCTTCCGGCTTGCATCCGGAAGTCGAAGTTCAGCGTGTAGGCACCGGCGGTGGCCTTGTTGTCCTGGACCCATTGGACCATGCCCTGGGCTTCGGAACCGGATGGGTTATTGCTGGCCACCGCAGCAATCCCGCTGCCGTCAATCTCCCATCGATCCCCATTGTCGTTGCCGCCAAGTATCCACGTCTTCTCAGGATCGTTGGTGATGGGGTTGCGCGTGGTGTCCCCGATGATCTTGACCCCGGGGCCGTCAAAGCCGGAGTTGACCAGTACGGCGGCGCCGGCCTGCGGGGCGACCAGCGCTACGATCAGGCCAACTCCCACCACTGTGCGACATGTTGCCCACGTGTTCACCTGTGTTCTCCTTGTTTTGAACCGTTGTGTCCGCCTGTTCGGCCAAGAACATCCGCCGTCTGTGGCAACACCATAAACCTATGGAAAATAAGATGTTACTCCATCAACATATTGGGGACCGACATCATACGCAGCGATTCCGGCTCCGTTTAAGATCCGATACTACCACAAGAACGAGAATAACGCAAGCGAAAAATCGGTCAGACTAAGGTTTTCTTTCGGGCCGATCAGGGGGGCGGGATGTGACTGGCGCGCAGAGACTGTGCGTGACGATGAACGCGGCACTCCGCCCGCTGGCCTGCCAACAGCCCCGGGCAAGCGCCTCCGGTAATCGTCGTCCAGGGCGACCATCGAAAACGCCCCGGCCCCAGAGGGACACCCCGTTGGGATGTCTGCGACGGGCCGGGGCGTTGAGCGCGTGTGATTGCTCCGGAAGGCCGGCCTCGTGCCTCAGGCCATGCCGCGGCGCACGAATCAGGCCGGGTACGACAGGGAACCGTCGACGCCCGGGCCGGCGGCGAACCAGTGCTGCACCGCCTCGTCGAGCGGGCCTTCGAAGAACCACCGGACTTCCAGCGTGGTCAATGGCATCGTCCTGATTCCTTGTCAGGCCCGCGCGAGAAACGCTCACCGGGGCGGCCGCGGGACCTGTCGCTGATTCTCCCCGCACGCCCCCGCCCCTGCAACCCCGGTCGATCGAGTTTTTCCTTGCCCAAACGGCCACCTCGTGGTAGTATATGAGGTTAACGGAGCCGGCCGCCGAGGGCGGTGCGGTGTGGAACGTGTAACGAACGGAGCCAGATGGACTAACAGATCAGGTCAGGCTGGCTGTCCGCCGTCCGTTCACCTGGATCGGCGGGTTTTTGCGCAGGACAACGGAGTATCACTATGCATTCAGGTCTGAGAGCAATCATTGTGGCGGCGGCGGTGCTGATGTTGACCGCGGCGGTTGACGCCGGGACCTATGAGAACACCAGCCGACGCATGGCCGCCGGCGACTTCGACAACGACGGCGTCAACGAGGTGGTCTACGTCGACGCCGGCAACCAGATCGTGCTGCACGACTTCAACAACGCCACCCGCAGCGTGATCCTGCCGGGCACGACGGTCAAGGCCGTGACGGCGGCCGACCTCAACGGCAGCGGCGTCCCGGAGATCGCGTACATCAACGCCGCCACCAGCGGGCTGGAATCGTACAACGTGGCCACCGCCACGCAGACCGGCTATGCGTGGGGCACGCCGCTGGCCACGCTGTCGGCCAAGAACGTCACGGCCGACGCCGGCGACGAGCTGATGCTGCTGTCGACGGGCGGCCAGGTGACGTTGTGGGACAACAACGCCTTCAGCGTCCCCGGGGGCGGGCTGGTGCAGATCTCCTCCGGCGCCGTGACGTTCAGCGGCGACGGAAGGACCTACGACTTCGTCGGACGCAACGCCGGACAGGATCCGTGGGCCTACGACTGGCAGACCAACCACTGGCGGAGCCTCGGCGGGAAGATCGTCTACGCCACCACCGGCAACGTCATCGCCAACGATGGCGACGATGAAGTCTTCGCAGCCAACATCGGCACGAGGGTGTACACCAACAACAACGGGTGGACGGACACCGGCGGCCAGACCGCAGCCGGCCTCCAGCACGCCATCGGCGCCGGCCGGACGGACGCGGACCTCGCCGCCGGGCAGGACATGGCTTACGTGATCGGCAGCGGCAGCATGGTCTACCAGTCCAAGCCCAACTGGAGTTCGGCCAACAACGGCTCCACGGGGTACCTCTACTTGCCCACGGATGCCAGCGCCGGCACCGGGCGCGTGGCGGGCAACGCCGGCTGGGGCGACATCCTGGTGGCCGACGTCAACAATGACGGGCTGGACGAGGTGGTTGTCCGCCCGACGAGCACCCCCGACCAGTTGCACACCTACACGAACAACGACGGCGGGTTCTCCTACGCCCACACGAGCGCCATGGCGGTCACGAGCGGGCTGAAGCTCTGGCTGGACGCCAGCGACGGCTCGACGATCGTCTCGGACACCAGCGGGGCGATCCAGCAGTGGTCCGACAAGAGCGGTTCGGGCCATCACGCCACGCAGCCGACCGCCGTCGAGCGGCCCGTCCTGAACTCGACCGCCCTGAACGGCAAGCCGGCCGTCCGCTTCGACGGCAGCAACGATGGCATGGTCATCGCCGATTCGCTTTCGCTGGGCCGGCCCTATACCGTCTTCACCGTCGACCAGTACTACGCCAACCCCCACGGACGCACGCTGCAGAGTCGCGACACGAACTGGCTGACGGGTAAGTGGTCCAACCGCAATGCACACTACGCCAATGGCTTCGTGTACCAGCCCGCCAACGGCAGTCACGGCACGGCCATCGGCGAGGCCGTCGGGAACACCGGCACAAACCCCAGCCGGTACTATCTCGACGGGACCCACGTCAGCACGGACATCAGCCCCAGCGGTGTGCCGGGCCGGCTCGGGCTGGTCGGCGAGGGGCTGTACAACGAGCAGAGCGCCGCCGACATGGCCGAAATCCTCGTCTTCGACCGCGCGTTGACCAAGGGCGAGCGGCACGACGTGGGGTACTACCTGGCGCAGAAGTACGGCCTGGCCAGCAGCTACCAGCCGTCCAGCACGCACGTCAGCGGCACGATGGCCCCCTTCAGCGGCGCCGACCCCGGCGAGGGGCTGGACCTCAGTGGGCACTTCACTTACGCCGTCAACGTGGGCGGCCCGGACACGGCCGTCGGCGGCCTGACGTTCACCGACAACACCACGACGGCCGGCTTCACGCTGCTGGCCGATCACCACAGCGGCGCCTGGAGCACCCAGCCGGACTACGGCACCAGCGCCGCCGACGACGCCCTGGAAACGGTGATGCACAGTATGCGCTGGTCGGATTACACGCCCCCGCGGTCGACCGTCGATATCAGCATGGCCGTGACGGCCGGCATGCCGTACAGCCTGCAACTGCTCTTCTCCGAGAACATCCTCAACCGCCCGGCGGGCAGCCGCGTGATCGACCTCATGATCGACGGGCGCGAGGTGGACCAGTACGTCGACATCAATTCCATCATGGGGTACTACCCCAGCGGCCCGATCACCCGGGGCGCCGTGTTCCGCTACGATTTCGTGGCCGGCAGCAACGTGCTGAACATCCAACTGCGCGGCGCGTCGATCGGTACGGACGCCAACCCCGTCCTCAACGCCTTGACGCTGGAGTTGATCCCCGAGCCGATGACGATGCTGGCCGTCGCCCTG
>CAYOGX010000386.1:0-5419 GCA_964403235.1 uncultured Planctomycetales bacterium
CTCGCCGTACCGGGAACGGTACAAGAAGGCACCCTACGACGGCGAGATCGCCTACGTCGACGAGCAGATCGGCAAGTTGCTGGCCGTGCTCGACGAGACCGGTGCCCGCGAACGGACCCTCATCCTCCTGACCAGCGATCACGGCGAATCGCTCGGTGACCACGGGGAGCTGTCCCACGGCATCTTCATCTACGACGCCACACAGCTCGTGCCGCTGATCTTGTCCGGTCCGCCCCCGCTGCCGGCGGGCCGCGTCGTTGACGGGCAGGTGGGCATCGTGGACATCGTGCCAACGGTGCTGGACCTTCTGGGCGTCGACGGGCCAGCCGAGCTTGACGGCACGAACATCTTCGCCCGATCGCCAGGCCTTCGGGCGATCTACATCGAATCGCTCGGCGCGAAGTTGATGCACGGCTGCGCCCCACTGTTGGGCCTTCGCCGAGACGATTTCAAACTGATCCTCGCGCCCAAACCGGAGCTGTACGATCTGCGGAAGGACCCCGGTGAGACGAAGAACCTCTACCGCCAAGACGCAGCGGAGGTGCGTGAACTGGCGGCGGCCTTCAAGACCCTCGTCGGGGACGACATCGCCCGGATCACCTCGGTCCGGGAGAACGTATCGCTATCGGAGCTCGACGCCGAGAAGCTCCGGGCACTGGGATACGTGGTACCGCTCGATCGGCCGGGAACCACCGCCACGGCGACTCAGGTAGCCGGACCCGACCTGCCCGACCCCAAGGACATGATCGAGCACCTGAACCGGAGCCAGCTCGCCCAACAGCTCATCATGCACGGCCGATTCAAGCGGGGCATCCGCATGCTCGAGAGACACCTGGCGCTGCGCCCCAGCGACGTCACCAGCCTGCACAGACTGGCTGAAGGGTATCGCTCGGTGGGTCGACTGGAAGACGCGCTGGGTGCCTATCAGAAGATCCTGGCGCAGACGCCCGACAACACTGACGCAATGGCGGGGGTGGCGTGGGCGCTGTTCCGGCTAGGCAAGGTCGACCAGGCGGAGCGGAGGTACCGCAGCATCTTGAGCCTGGTCCCCGATTCGGACACGGCCCTGCTGGGTTTGGGCGGGGTCCAACTGGCCCGGAAGCGCTACGAAGAGGCGTTGGCGACCTTCCGCCGCGTGACGGCGCACACCGGAAGCTCCAAGGTGGCGGACGCCTACAACAACATCGGCATGGTCTACCAGAGAATGGGGAAGCTCGACGCCGCGCGGCAGGCCCTGCGCAAGGCGCTGCAGGTCGACCCCGGGCACGTTCGCGCGGCCGAGCTCCTCGCACAGCTCGACCCGGCGGGCGGCGTGGACGAGCAGGGCATCGCGCGGCTCCGCGAGTCGCTCCGCAGCACGAACGACCCCGACGGGTTCCTGACGCTGGGCCGCCTGCTCCGTGAGGCAAGCAAACCGGAACAGGCCGAAGCCGCTCTGCAAAAGGCCTTGGCACTCCGCCCCAACCACGCGGAGACCCACTACGAGCTCGGGCGGGTCGCCGTGGTCAAAAGAGACGGTCAAACGGCCGAGCGCATGTTCCGCCGTTGCATCGCGCTCGATCCCAAACACGTCGGCGCCCGTTCTCAGCTCGGGATCCTTCTGGCGCAACGGGGACTGGTCCGCGAGCCCACCCGATGGCTGTCGGAGGCGGTCGAGCTGGCGCCGGACATGCCCGACACGCACTACAACCTCGCGATCATTTTACAGGGGCAGGGCAAGGTGGATCAGGCCATGGCCTCGTTCGGCAAGGCGCTTGCGCTCCGGCCCGACCATGCCCGCGCCCACTTTCATCTGGGCCAACTGCTGGCGGCCCGAAACGACCCCGCCCAGGCGGCGGCGCACTTCCGCAAGGCGCTGGCGATCCAGCCGGACTACCCCGAGGCCAAGGCCGCCCTCGACCAGCTGAACGCCCCCAGCCGATAGCAGCCGGTCGATCGCGTTCCACCCAACATCGGAGTCGGTCCCGCCGGTCACCGTCCCTCCAGCGCACGGCGGGCTTGGGCGTGCCCCGGGTCGATCCGCAACGCCTCGCGGTAGGCCGCCCGGGCCTCCTCGGTCTTGGCCTGTCGATCCAGCAGGACGCCCAACCGATAGTGCGCCTCCGCGTCCCGTGGGTGGATTTGGAGCAGCCGCCGATACGCGTCGACGGCCTCATCGACCGCGCCGGTCTGCGCCAGGACCTTACACAGATTCCTGCGGGGGACGCTGAGGCCCGGCTCGAGCTGCACCGCTCGCCTGAGGTGCTCGATCGCGCGATCGAGCTTTCCGAGCCTGCCCAGCGCGACGCCCAGGTTGGCGTGAGCCTCGGCCACATTCGGGTCCAGCCGAAGCGCCTCGGCGAGGTGATCCACGGCCCGATCGACCTGGCCCAGGTTGAGAAGTACCGCACCGACTTTGCAGTGCATGTCCGAGAAGTCGGGCCTGCGCTGAAGGATCCGTTCATACTGCTTCAGGGCCTCGACCATTCGTCCCTGCCGAACCAGTACCGCGGCCAGGTTCTTACGTGGCACCCCACCCCGTGGGTTGAGCCGCAGTGCCGTTTCGAAGTGCCAAACCGCCTGGTCGAACTCGCCCTGATCGGCCAGCGCGCCGCCCAGCCCGTTGTGCAACGCGGGCTGGTTCGGGTCCAACGTCAGCATGAACCGAAACAGGCTTTCCTTGTCCTGCCAATGCCACAGGTAGGCGCGCGTCGCCGCTGCTTCGGATCCGGCCAGGATCAACACGCCCGCCAACGTCCCGAGCTGCCGCCCGGTGATCGGCCACCTGCCCGACGAAGCACCCCAAAGCCGGGCCAGAAACCACGCCAGCGCGATCAGCAGGCCGATCGACGGCAGGTAGACGTAGCGGGCGCCAGCGATGAATTGGCTGAATCCGACCACACCCATCGACGGAAAGATCGCCACGAAGAAAATCAGCCACCCCACCAGTAGCGCCCGCGTCCACCGAACCGAGATCAGCAGCACCGGAACCAGCACGCACGTGCCGACGACGCCGGCGAACACCATGGGATCCGACAGGGTCAACGACTTCGGGAAGGGGTAGTAGACGGACAAGTCCGCGGGCCAGATCACCTTGTACAAATAGAAGATGATGTTGCGGCACAGCGTCAGCGGGATGCGTACCGCCGCGTATTGGCTCGGCATCTGGACCGACGCGGCGCGTGCCTGAGAGACGACCGTGATGATGGCGAAGAGACCCCCGATGACGAACAACGGGACCTTCTCCAGAACCGTTCGACGGTTCAGCCGCCGAATGGGCCAGTAGTCCAACAGCAACAGGACCGCCGGAAGCGGCGTGCTGATGGGTTTGGACATCAACGCCAGCACGTACATGCCCGCGCAAGCGCCGTACCCGCCCCAACCCGGTCTGCGCGTGTAGCGGACGTAGAGAACCAGGCACAGCAACGCGAAGAAGGCGGCGAGCATCGTCTTGCGCTCGCTCAGCCAGGCCACCGACTCGACGGTCAGCGGATGCACCCCGAAGAGCAGCCCGGCCATGGCGGCCACCCACGCGTTGCCGAACAGCAGGTATAGAAACACGATCACCAGGACGCTGTTCATCACATGGAAACCGAGACTCGTTCGACGAAACGGCCTCAGGTCGTCCACCCGCCCGCCAAGGGCACGGTCCAGCATCAAGGAGATCATGGACAGGGGTTGGTAGTAGCCGCGGACCGTTGACGGCTCGGTGACCTCACGGAGGAATCGGCCCGCGCCAGACCAGCTCGGGTTTCTGACCAGCTTGTTCTGGGTCAGGTACATCGCGTCGTCGAAGAACAGCGCGCGGGACCCCAGCGCCGGCCAGTGGGTTGCCAACACGACGACGGCAACGACAGAGGCCAAGACGGCCAAGATCGCCGAATCCCGGACCGTCCGGTGACGGGGCTGATGGCCCGAACCGTTCCGCGCGTCTAACGGCGGAACCGGGATCGGGGCCGAATCCGTGTCCATCCAGGTACTCCACGTCGCGGCGCCCGCGAGTCCATGAGGGCCCTCGACCCGTCGACCGGGCCAGGGCCGTCTCGCCCTGCGCCGGGTCCTAGGCCGGCGGCTCGTACCGTCGGGCCTGCGCGCTGCCGGACAGCACCGCCACCGCCCCGGCCGCCATCGCCGCCATCTCCAGCGAACCCACGTACTCGATGACGGGCGCCAACCGGCCGATCCGCGCCCGCAGTCCGGACACCACCCGCTCGCTTCGGACCAGCCCGCCGGTCAGGACGATCGCGTCCACGTCGCACCCGGCGGCCACAACCATCGCGCCGATTTCCTTGGCGATCTGATAGACCATCGCGTCCACGATCAACCGGGCGTGATCATCGCCAGCGGCGATCCGTTCTTCGATCACTTCCATACGATGCTCGCCGAGATAAGACTGCAACCCGCCCCGCTTGGTCAGCTCCTCGGTCAGCTCGGCGCGTGTGAATCGACCCGAGTAGCACAGATCCATCATCGCGTCCGTATCCAGGTGCCCGGCGCGCTGAGGCACGAACGGCCCACCGCCCAACAGGGCGACGTTGTTATCGACCATCCGACCCCCACGAACCGCCGCCACCGTGATCCCCCCGCCCAGGTGGGCGACCACGAAGCGGGTGTCTTCGATCGGCCGGTGAATCTGTTCGGCCGCCTGCCGCGCGGCCGCGTGGACGCTCAGGGCGTGCGACGTACTCTGCCGGACGATCGGGGCGTAGCCGGAGATCTCGGCCTCCGGGCAGAACTCGTCCACCACGACCGGATCCACCACGAACGCCGGCACGTCGAACTGCCGCGCCAACGAGGCCGCGATTGGGATGCCCAGGTTGCTCGCGTGGTCCTTCTCCGGGCGCTCGAGCACGGCCGAGACGATACCCTCGTCAATGACGATCCGGCCTTCGCGGCGCTCCGCGACGACGTACGTGCCGCCGGGCAGTTTCCCGGGCGGTCGCGGCAGAAACCCGCCCCGTCCCACGACCGCGTCGATCTGCCCGACCTTGCACTCGTCAAGCACCCGCCGAACCAGTTGCGTTCGCTGCTCGATCTGTCGATTTCGTTCGGCCGCGCTGGCCAGCACGGGCACCTCGTGGCTGACCTCCGTCTCGTGGACGCAGTCGTCGGCTTGGTAGACGGCGACCTTCGTCGAGGTCGAGCCCGGGTTGACCGCGAGGATCCTGTATGCCCGCACGCCTTCTGAGCGTGCGGGCGAGTGACGGACGGATCGATCCATGGGCATGAGCGGCTCCTGCGCGGCCCGGAGGTGAATGACGAGACGCTGGCGCTGGACGCGATCCGCCAGGTGGGCCCGCGCGGGGAGTTCGTCAGCGCCGACCACACCATCCGCAACTACCGCGAGCACATGTGGTTCCCCGAGCTGCTGCACCGCGGGCCGTGGGCCGACTGGGAGGCCGAGGGCTCGCGCACGCCGCTGGACATCGCGACCGAGCGC
>CAYOGX010000387.1:0-5400 GCA_964403235.1 uncultured Planctomycetales bacterium
CGCCGCAACCACATTGGGGTCGTTCGGGTCGGTACCGCGGACGGTGATGGCCCTGCCGCCGTAGTTCAGGTCGTAGTTGCCGCTGCCCGAGTACGTGCCTGGGGCGATGACCACCTGGTCCCCGTCGCTGCACGCGTCGATGGCGGACTGGATCGTCGGGTAGTTCGGGCTCGGTACCGGCCGCTCAACCGCCCACGCGGCCGGGCAGGCCGCCGCGACTATCACCGCACTTGCCGTCAGAACGAAACGGAATCCGCCATGCGCTCGCCCTTTCATGGCTGGTCCTCCTTCGATCTTGCGGACACTGGTTTTGGCGGCCTGCCTCACGTGGCTCTTGGGTGGGCCAACGGAAGCCCGATAAGATCAGGGCTCGGGGCACCGAGATTGGCTGTAACATCTTGGGCGACAAGCCGAGACCTGTTGACGCCCTTCCATCCATCATCCAACCATTAGTAAGTATACACGAAGTTCGCCGGTGTGCAAGCGTCGGCATCGTGTGTGGCCCCTGCGTCCGGCTGATTTTCGCCGTGGGTCACCCTTGGGTTGCACGGCCCCAGGTTGTCGGCGTGATGTTCGAGCCGCAGCTGCTTGGACGGCCGGATCGCCTCGTTTCCCAACGCCACCAGGTGGATGGCCGCGCGATTCGGACCCGCACCCCGCGGGACCTCGACCCCCCGGCCGACACGACGTGGGACTCGCAGCCCGGGATGGCCGTGGGCAGAGAGGCCTGTCCACACGGCGAGGGTGCGACGCGCAGTGCTTGCCGATCCGGTCCTCAGCTTCTACCATGTAGGCCTGCTGGCGGATGGATCTTGTCAAGAGGCGGCCGGATGGAGGTGGTAACCTTGGCATCAGCGAAGGGCGTGCGAAACAGATCGTACTTCTACACGTCGGAATCGGTCACGATGGGCCATCCGGACAAGGTGGCCGATCAGATCTCGGATGCGGTGTTGGACAGCCTGCTGGCGGTCGATCCGGACGCGCGGGTCGCGCTGGAGACGCTCGTCACGACCGGGCTGGTCGTGCTGGCCGGCGAGGTCACGGTGCACAACAACCGGGCCGTCCTGGTCCTGGATCGGGCCGAGGAGACCGCCCGCCAGGTCATCGAGGAGATCGGGTATACGGATCCGGAGGCGCGGTTCGATCACCAGAGCTGTGGCGTCATCCGGGCGATCCACGCGCAGTCGGCGGACATCAGCCAGGGCGTCACCGCCGGGGGGAGCAAGGCCCAGGGTGCCGGCGACCAGGGGATGATGTTCGGGTTCGCGTGCCGCGAGACCAAGGCGCTGATGCCCATGCCGATTCACCTGGCCCACCGGATCGTCGAGCGGCTGGCGGTGGCCCGCCAGGAGCGGCGAATCAAGTGGCTCCGCCCGGACGGCAAGAGCCAGGTCACCGTCGAGTACCGCAACGGCGAGCCCGAACGGATCGACGCGGTCGTCCTGTCGACGCAACACATGGAACTGAAATCGTTGCTGGACCGCAACGGCAACATGAATAGCAAGGCCCGCAACGAGATCGTCCGCAAGATCATCAAGCCCGTGATCATGAGAGAATGTCCCAAGATGTGGAACGCCAGGATCAGGTTCCACATCAACCCGACGGGCCGGTTCGTGATCGGCGGGCCCTACGGCGACACGGGCCTGACCGGCCGAAAGGTCATCGTCGATACCTACGGCGGTCGGGGCCGGCACGGCGGCGGCGCGTTCAGCGGCAAGGATCCGTCCAAGGTCGACCGGTCGGCCACGTACATGGCGCGGTACATCGCCAAGAACGTGGTGGCGGCGCGGTTGGCTGAGATCTGTGAGGTCCAGTTGTCCTACGCCATCGGCGTGGCCGAGCCGATCAGCGTCCACGTCGACACGGAGGGGACGGCCCGGATCGACGAGCGGCGGATCTCGAAGCTGATCCGCGGCCATTTCCCGCTGACGCCGGCGGAAATCATCAAGCATCTGAAGCTCAAACGTCCGATCTATAAAGAGACGGCCCGCCACGGCCATTTCGGCCGGACCGGCTCGGGCTTCACGTGGGAGAAGACCGACAAGGCCGCCACGCTCCGCAAGGCGGCAAAGCTGTAGGGGCATCTCAGGGAGGAGAGCGCCATGGCAACCGCAGGGAGGCGGCATTCCGGTCGTAGTTTCCGTCCGCTGGTTGTCTCCGCCGGTTTGGTCATGTCCGTTGCGTCGCACGCAGGATGCGGCGACCAGATGCTGGGTTCGCTCATGGGGGGAATGCTGGGCGGTGGCGGGACAAGCGGGGGACTGACCGTCCTGCCGACGGCGTTTCCGGTGCGCGTCGGCGAGGAGCGACAGTTCCTCGTCGCAGAGAACGGGGATGCGTCGGCGGGGGACATCCTCTCGTGGCAAAGCTCGGGCTTGGCCGGCACGATCACGTCGAGGGGCCTGTTCACCGCGGTGAGCGCGGGCACGTGCACGGTCTGGGCGACGTATCGGATTCCCGCTACCGACGGGAGCGGGTCGCCGGGCGTCGGCACCACCAATCGCGTGACCTTCGAGGTTTGGCCCAGGGGACCGCAAGCCGGTTGATCACCGCCCAAGGCGAATGAGAGTGGGGGGGACCAGGCGGGCTCGCCACCGCCGTGCGTTGCTGCGCTTCGTGCGAATGCCAATGGCCGGCATCGGGGGTTGGTGCCGTGGTCCGCCGAGACGATATAATGCCGGACACGTAGGAGACCGGTGGTGGGCCTGAAGACGCGTTGGGGTATCGTTGGTCTGGGCGCGGTGGTGGTCCTGCTCGTGGTGGGGATCGGGCGGGCGGTGTGGACGAATTCCGACGCGTACCGGACGCGTCAACTGATCGAGGCGTACCAGCGAGGCGATTTGGTGGCTCGCCAGAAGGCGTTGTGGTCGCTGGGATCGATCGGCGGGGAGCGCGCCGTCGAGTTCGCCAGTCGCGCCCTGCGGACGACGCGGGACCGGGACATCCGGGAGGCCGCCGGCTTCGCGCTCCAGAAGATGCAGGCCCGCGAGCACTACGAGCTGGTCCGCTCGTCCGCCATGGCCGAGCCCCCTTCGGCGGTACAGACCAAGCTGGTCGTCTACGCGGCTCGGCTGGGGGGCGAGGGGGCCATGCCCTGGTTGCGTGAGATCGGCAACGGCCCGCCGTCCTGGCTGGCGTTGGGGGCCGGGCTGGGCCGGTTGGAGCTTGGCGATCTGGAAGCCGACCCGATCGTCTTTCGGTGCGTCAAGGGGTCCGACAAGGGCATCCGGGCCTTCGCCGCGAACCGGATCGCCCGGTGGATCGAGATCATGGCCGAGGCGATCGGCCAATCCGTCCAACTGCCCGACCCGCCGGTTCGGGACCTCACCCCCGAGCAGGCCGACCGGATGATCGACTGGTGGCGGCGCCACGTCACCCGCCGATTGCTGGTCGACAACGTGGTCTGGCAGAAGAGCGGCGACCCCAAGTGGCGACGCGTCGCGCGGTTGATGAGCGCCCGCGGCAAGGCCATCCGATTCCTCGAGCTTGACTGACCCCCGGGTGGGTCCTGCGGGGTGTTCGGCGATCGGGTTTGAGCAAGACCGGCCCGAGGACGGGCCGGCTCTGGTGGTGCGGTGTACCATTCGTCGAATCACGTGCGACGGAGCACTACCCTATTTCAGTTCGACCGACCAGTAGGCATAGTCGAGGAACTGCTTCCAGCTGGCGTACCTGCTCTCGGACAGCTTGACGTGGATGACGGGCGAGCGTCTGGGCTTGACGGGTTCGGCCACGAGCCTCATGCGGGCCTCGGTGGGGATCCGCCCGCCCTTGCGGACGTTGCACTTTAGGCAGCAGCAGACGACGTTCACCCAGGTCGTCTCCCCGCCGCGACTCCTGGGGACCACGTGGTCCAGCGACAGCTCGCTGGTCGGGAACCGCTTGCCGCAGTATTGACACCGGTTGCGGTCACGGGCGTAGATATTGCGGCGATTCAGCTTGACCACCGTCTGCGGCAGCCGATCGTACACCAGCAGCCGGATGATCCGGGGCACGGCAATGCTGAACCGAACCGTCCGGACCCAGTCGTGTTCTTCCGGCTCGAACTGACGCTGGAGCTCGCTGACCTCCCGCCAGCTCTCGAAGTCGTAGCTGACGTACCGCCCGTCCTCGATGTGGATGACCTCGGCGATATCGCGGAACAACAGGGAGAACGCCCGCCGCGCGTTCGTCACCCTCAGGGCCATGTAGTGCTTGTTGAGCACCAGCACATGGGCGTTCAGGGCCGAAGCGCGTGCGATCATGACAACTCCCCTTCCCTTCGCTCGAGGCCGGCAGACCGTTCCCCGCCAGCCTTCTCTATTGAATTCTAGACGCCAGACCGCCGGGCTGCAAGGAGACCCCGGACCGATAACTTGACGCCGGCGCCACCCGCAGGCGGCAATAGACGGGGGGGCCTCGGCGACCACGACGCGCAAGACAAAGCGGCAGCCGGCACGTCGCCGACCGCCGCGTCTACGCCTTCAACGTGCGTGAAGAACGAGGGGGCTGCTCGCCCGGCGTTTCGCGCTCGGGCACGTCCCCTCGTCAGGTCAGTCGGCGAACGATGACGCCCAACCCGAGCACCAGCAGGACGATCCCCGCGAACGGCTCGATCCCGCCGCCGCCGCACTTGCACGTGGCCTTGACCAGGTAGTCCCCGTCCATCGCCAGGTACACCACCTCGTTGGTGTCCGTGACGATCTGATAGAGGGGGTCGCCCGAATCATTCGGTCCCTTGACGGTCCACTTCTTGAACACCTTGTTGCCGACAGGCACGACGGCGCTGAGGACAATGGCCGTCCCGTCCGTGTATCGACGCAGTTCGCTCAGGTCATTCGGGTCCTGGTTCGGATCGTCGAGCCGGTCGGGATCGACCGTCAGGTCAGAGCAGTCCTTCAGCTTGAGGGTCAGCGCCCGCGAGACGTTGGTGAAGATGCCGGTTCGGGCCTCGATGTCGCCATACCCCACGTCGGCAGGATAGCCGGAACCATAAGCACTCGGGGAAAACGATGCCGCGGCCACGCCTGATTTCCCGGCTGCCCAGTACCAGTCGGCTGAATCGTTTGGATCGTCGCGACCCCAGTAGGGGTCGCTGAGCTCGTGGGAGAGCAGCCACTCGCCGTCCCAGGCATACTTGTCGCCGGACCACACAGCGGCCCGGAGGAACTTGCCGTTCGGATCGTCCAGATCGTAGTTCGGGTCAGGCTCAAACTGGAGCACCGCCCAGAACCCTGCCCGCTCCCACGCGTTGAGGTCCATACCCAACCACTTCGCCTCGTCGTAGTTGGGGTCGCGCTCGTTCATCGGCTCGGGGGGCTCCCGCCACATGGTATCGTTCGGATCGGCCGAGGCCCAGTGGGCCGGGTCGTTCGGGTCGTAGGCGATCGCCGCGTAGCCGACGACGCGCCCCGGCTCGCC
>CAYOGX010000388.1:0-5388 GCA_964403235.1 uncultured Planctomycetales bacterium
GTGCACGTTCACCTCGTCCCAATCGGTGAGGCCGTCATCGTCCGAGTCGGCATCGAGGGGATCGGTACCGTGCACGTTCACCTCGTCCCCGTCGCTGAGGCCGTCGTCGTCGGTGTCATCGTCGAGGGGATCCGTGCTGTGCGTATTGACCTCGTCCCCATCGTTCAGGCCATCGTCGTCAGAGTCATCATCATCAGGATCCGTGCCGTAGACATTCACTTCGTCCCAATCGGACAGGCCGTCGGAGTCCGTATCCGCCAGCTCGTATGCCCCGATCTCGTAGTACGGGTAGGTGCCGCCGCCCGTGTTGGGTACACCGAGGTCGTCCCAGCGCGCGGTTCCCTCCTTGTCCTGCGTCGGGGTCCCATCGCTCGTGCCGGCATCCACGCAGGGGGAGCCGCCCTCCAGCCTGTAGTCGGCTGAAGCGCAATCAACAAACAACGGATCGGCATTGATGTTGCCCGTTCCGGCGTAGCCGCCCTGGATGTCGCAGTAGCTGAGCGTGGGACTGCCGGAGTCAACATGCAGCTCAGTCGGGCTGTTGTCCCAAAGAATACAGTTGGTGACCGTGGGCGAAGAGTCGTTGCAGCGAATCCCGCCGCCGGATCCTGACGCCGTATTGCCGGTGATGGTGCAGTTGATGATCGAGGGCGAGGAGTTCACCCTGCAGTCGATCCCGCCGCCGTGCCAGACCACCGTATTGTCGCTTATGATGCAGTTGATGACAACCGGCGAGGCGTTCGAGCAGAACATCCCGCCGCCGCTCTTAGTGTCCGCCGTGTTATTGCTTATGATGCAGTTGATGATGGTCGGCGAGGAGTCCGAGCAGTAGATCCCGGCGCCGTAGTCCGAGGTATTCCCGTTCGTGACGGTCAACCCGTCAACGATGCTCGCCGTTGTCTCGCCGCTGTGGAAGGTGAACCCCCTGCCGGAGTCCTCGCAATCCATAATGCAGGTGGCGGCGCCGTTCTCGGACCTTAGCGTGATGGCCTTCCCGCCGAAGTCCAGCTCCTTGTTGCCGGCGCCCGTGTAGGTGCCGTCGGCCACCTGGACGACGTAGTCCCAGCCCGTGATCGTCGCGTCGATGCCCGCCTGGATGGTCAACTTCGGGCCGTGGGTGCCGTCCCATGCAGCCGCCAGCCCGTCATATCCGTCGCTGCCGGTCGCGTCGTTGACGTAATAGGTCTTCTCAGCATTGTCGGGGTGGAATGGGTTGGTGCCGTCGGCGATCTCCTGGCCATCGTTGCGGCCGTCATCGTCGGTGTCATCGTCGAGGGGATCGGTGCCGTGCACGTTCACCTCGTCTCCGTCGGTCAGGCCGTCATCGTCGCTGTCATCGTCGAGGGAATCAGTGCCGTGCACGTTCACCTCGTCGCCATCGGTCAGACCGTCATCGTCCGAATCGGCATCGCCGGCATCCGTGCCGTACACGTTGACCTCGGCCCAGTCCGATAGGCCGTCGGCGTCGGTGTCCACGTACTCGTCGGCGCCGATGTCGTACGTGTCGCTGCCATCGTTGCCCACGGCCGGAATGTCCACCGGCCGCGCCTCGCCGTCCATGTCCGCGGCCGGGCCGGTCGGGCAATGGTCTATGCACGGCGAGCCGACGGTGAGGTGCCAGTCCGCCACGAACAGCGGGTCGGCGTCAATGTTCGTCCCGTCCAGGTCGAGCGTGCAGCCGGACTGAACATACGCCTCGCCCACGCCGCCCTGCACGTCGCTGTACCGGACCGTCAGGGTCGATGGAAAGCTAGTGTGCCGCAAGGCGATCTCGTGACCCGTGGGCGCCGTGTTGCCCCACAGGATGCAGTTGGTCATCGTGGGGTCGCTGTAGGCGTAGCACGAGATGCCGCCGCCGTTCTGGTGCGCCGTGTTGCCGCTGATCGTGCAGTTGGTCATCGTGGGGTCGCTCTCGAAGCAGGAGATGCCGCCGCCGTCCTGGTGCGCCGTGTTGCCGCTGATCGTGCAGTTGGTCATCGTGGCGTGACTGTAGTAGCAGGAGATGCCGCCGCCGTCGTAGGTCGCCATGTTGCCGCTGATCGTGCAGTCCGTGATCGTTGGGCTGCTCTCGCGGCAGAAGATGCCGCCGCCGCAGTCGGTCGCCATGTTGCCGCTGATCGTGCAGTTGGTGATCGTCGGGCTGCTGAACTGGTAGCAGAAGATGCCGCCGCCGTGGTGGGCCACTGTGTTGCCGCTGATCGTGCAGTTGGTGATCGTCGGGCTGCTCTCGTAGCAGTAGATGCCGCCGCCGTAGTCAGCATTCCCGTTCTTGATCGTGAACCCGTCAACGACGCTGGCCGTTGCCCCACTGCTGTGGAAGTAGAAGCCCCTGCCGGAGTCCTCGCAGTCGACGATGCAGACGGCAGCGCCGTTGTCGGACTTCACCGTGATGGTTTTGGCGCCGAAATCCAGGTTCTTGTTGCCCGTGCCCGTGTAGGTGCCGTCGGCCACCTGGACGACGTAGTCCCACCCCGTGATCGTCGAGTCGATGCCGGCCTGGATGGTCAACTTCGGCCCGTGCGTCCCGTCCCATGCGGCCGCCAGCCCGTCATACGCATCGCTGCCGGTCGCGTCGTTGACGTAATAGGTCTTCTCGGCATTGTCGGGGTGGAATGGGTTGGTGCCGTCGGCGATTTCCTGGCCGTCGTTGCGACCGTCGCCGTCCGGATCGGGATCGAGGGGATCCGTGCCGTGCACGTTTACCTCGTCTCCATCGGTCAGCCCGTCATCGTCGGTGTCGGCATCCAGGGGATCTGTCCCATGCACATTCACCTCGTCCCAATCGGTCAAGCCATCGGCGTCTGTATCAACGTATTCGTCGGCGCCGATGTCGTACGTGTCGCTGCCGTCGTTGCCCACGCCCGGAATGTCCACCGGCCGCGCCTCGCCGTCCCTGTCGTCGGCCGGGCCGGTGGGACAATGGTCTATGCACGGGGAATCAGCCCTGAGATGTCTGTCCGCAGTCAGCCGCGGATTGAGGTTGATGTTACCTGTGCCTGCATAGCCGCCCTGAATGTCGCAATAGGTCAATGTGGGACTACCGGAGTCAACGGAAACCTGATCCGGGCTGTTGCCCCAGAGAATGCAGTTGGTGACGGCCGGCGAGGACGAGTCACACCGAATGGCCCCGCCGCCGAACCCGGCGTTATTGCCGGCTATGGTGCAATTGGTGATTGTCGGCGAGGAGCCCAAGCACTGAATGGCGGCGCCACTAATATCAGCCGTATTTCCGCCTATGGTGCAGTTGGTGATGCTCGGGCTGCTGGAGGAGCAAGAGATGCCGCCGCCCATGAAGTCCGCCGTATTGCCGCTGATCGTGCAGTTGGTGATGCTCGGGCTGCTGCCGGACTCGCAGCAGATGCCGGCGCCCTGGGTGCCCCCCACATTGCCGCTGATCGTGCAATTGATGATGCTGGGGCTGCTGGACGAGCAACGGATGCCGCCGCCGCCGTGAGTCGCCGTGTTGCCGCTGATCGTGCAGTTGGTGATGCTCGGGCCGCTGTCGTCGTAGCAGCAGATGCCTCCGCCGTGTTGTTCCGCCACATTACCGCTGACCGTGCAGTTGGTGATCGTCGGGCTGCTGTCCTCGCACCAGATGCCGCCGCCGTCGTCAGTCGCCGTGTTGCCGCTGATCGTGCAGTTGGTGATCGCCGGGCTGGTGCCGGAGTAGCAGTAGACGCCGCCGCCGTCGTAAGCACTCCCATTCTTGATCGTGAACCCGTTAACCACGCTCGCCGATGTCTCGCCGCTGTGGAAGTAGAAGCCCCTGCCCGAGTCCTCGCAGTCGATGATGCACGTGGCAGCGCCGCTCTCGGACCTGACCGTAATGGCCTTCCCCCCGAAGTCGAGGTCCCTGTTGCCGGCGCCCGTGTAGGTGCCGTCGGCCACTTGAACGATGTAGTCCCAGCCCGTGAGCGTCACGTCGATGCCCGCCTGGATGGTCAGTCTCGGGCCATGGGCTCCGTCCCACGACGGAGCTAGGCCATCCCACGCATCGTTGCCGGTGGCGTCGTTCACATAATACGTCTTCTCGGCGTTGTCGGGGTAGAATGGGTTGGTGCCGTCGGCGATCTCCTGGCCGTCGTTGCGGCCGTCGCCGTCGGGGTCCGGATCGAGGGGATCCGTGCCGTGAACGTTCACCTCGTCCCCGTCGGTCAGGCCGTCATCGTCGCTGTCGGGATCGCCGGGATCCGTGCCGTGCACATTAACCTCGGCCCAATCCGACAGGCCGTCGCCGTCGGTGTCCACGAACTCGTCGGTGCCGATGTCGTAGGTGCGCGCATCGGGCGGGTCGTCGTAGCCGACCCCGGGAATGTCCACCGGCCGCGCCTCGCCGTCCATGTCGTCGGCCGCGCCGCTGGGGCACCAGTCTATGCAGGGCGAGCCGGGCTTGAGATGCCCATCCTCCGGCTCGAACAGCGGGTCGGCGTCAATGTTCGTCCCGTCCAGGTCGAGCGTGCAGCCGGACTCCACATACGCCTCGCCCGCGCCGCCCTGCACGTCGCTGTAGCGGACCGTGAGCGTTGATGCTGCAACCAAGGAGATCTCGTGACCTGTGGGCGCCGCATTGCTCCACAGGATGCAGTTGGTGATGCTCGGGCTGCCGAAGCCGCAGTAGATGCCGCCGCCCCAGCGGCTCGTCGTGTTGCCGCTGATCGTGCAGTTGGTGATGCTCGGGCTGCCGGTGCAGTAGATGCCGCCGCCGTCGAGAGTCGCCGTGTTGCCGCTGATCGTGCAGTTGATGATGCTTGGACTGCTGGAGCCGCAGTAGATGCCGCCGCCGTCCTCGTCCGCCGTGTTGCCGCTGATCGTGCAGTTGGTTATCGCCGGGCTGCTGAAGGTGTCGCAGAGGATGCCGCCGCCGTCCTCGTCCGCCGTGTTGCCGCTGATCGTGCAGTTGGTTATTGCCGGGCTGCTGAAGCTCGCGCAACGGATGCCGCCGCCCCAGTTAGTATGCCCGTTCTTGATCGTGAACCCGTCAACGACGGAGGCGCTTGTCTCACTCGAGTGGAAGTAGAAGCCGTGGCTGGAGCCCTCGCAATCTATGATGCAGGCCGCGGCACCGTTCTCGCTCCGTAGGGTGATGGCCTTGCCGGCGAAGTCGAGGTTCTTGTTGCCGCTGCCAGTGTACGTCCCGTCTTTGACGATGACGGTGTCTCCGGGATTGGCGTTCGTGATCCCGTCTTGGATGTGCTGGTAGGGGTTGGCTTCCGAGCCGTCCCACGGCCCGCCCGTGTTGTCATCATCCACATAGATCATGCCTGCCACAGCCGGACCGGACAGAATCAACGCGACGATGACAGATGCAATAGATACATGCCTTTTCATTGGTACCTCCTCCCGGGCCTCAAGCCTCCTCCCGGGCCTCAAGCCTCCTCCCGGGCCTCA
>CAYOGX010000389.1:0-5381 GCA_964403235.1 uncultured Planctomycetales bacterium
TCGCGGAACGCGACGACCAGCCGCCCGTCGGGCGCGTATCGAATGACGTGCCGGTCGCCCGTCAAGGCGGCCGGCAGTTCGACCAGCTCCGACCACGTTTGGCCTTCGTCGTTGCTGACGGTGAGGAACGAGTTGTACTTGCGGCTGTTCTCGCGGAGCAGGCAGGCGAGTTGCTTGCCGTCGGGCGATCGGACGATCCCCGGCTCGCAGGGGTGGGCGGCCGGGTGCTGGCCGACCACGGTCGGCTGACCCCACGTCAGGCCGCCGTCCGCAGAGATCGTCTGGTACAGCTTGAACTTCGTCCACCTGCCGTTCTTGGTGAAGAACCTGCCGTCGTCGTGGAACATCGCGAGGTACCGGCCGTCCTTGAGCCGAACGCACTCACCCATCACGACGATGCCGCCGAAATCACCGACCGGCTCGAGCGGCGTCCAGGTCTTGCCGTCGTCCTCAGAGACCGCCCGGCGGACCGGATACAGCCCCGAGAACAGGATCAGCCTGGCCGCGCCCTTCGGGTCGATCATGCGGAACAGTGTGGGGACCTCGAGCGACGTCCGCCAGTTGTCGGGCACGGGCAGGCGGTCGCTCCACGTCAGCCCGCCATCGTCGCTCCGCTTGAGCACGATCGCGCCGCGTCCGTGGCCCATCGGATAGGCTACGTAGATCGTCTTGTGGTCCGGCAGCATGACCGTGCTCGGGTGGCCGAGGTACTGGCCCGGGACCTTCTCGACGATGACCTGGCGGTGCGACTCCTTCGAGAGGTCGACGATGGGGAGCGTGTAGTGGTCCGGCTGCGTTCGCGGCGGGGGCGGGGTGATGTCCATGGCGTTTCCTACCATCGAGAAGTCCGTAATCCGCATCGTGCTGCGGGTGGGGACGAAGCCGATTCCACCCAGGGATTCGGTCGTCAGCCTGATGCGGTGGACGCGCTGGCCGTCGATCAGGAACGAGACGTCCTTGTACTTGCGGACGACCTCGAAGGTGAAGGGCCTGCCGGCCTTGAGGAACCGGTCGGGCTTGCCCAGCGCGCGGAGCTTGTTGCCGAACAGCCGTCCGCTGGTGAAGATCTGGCCGTTGGCGCCCTCGAACCCGAAGTAGCCCTCGCCGATCCGGAACGCGGCGGCGCTGCGTTCGAGGTTGAGGATGGTGAGCTTGGCCGTGATATCAAAGTCGCCCTCGCCCACGCCCTTGCCGGCGAACAGGTCGTTGCCTCTACCGGTGCCTTCGAGGTAGCCCTTGGCGCGCTTCCAGGGTTTGCCCGCTTCCTGGACCCGCTTGGGCACACCGTTCTCGACGAAGACAGACTTGGTTTGCCCCTGCGTTGCTGGGGCCGGGTGGAGATGACCCAGCACGGCGGCGGTCAGCCACGTCATTGCAGAACGCATCTTCATCTGAGTGACTCCGTTGCTGTTGTTACGGCAGGATCCGCCGCGCGTGTCGGCTGGGCGATCCGATGCGTATTGTGATGCGCCGCGACGCCCGCGTCGAGATGCGCCCCAAAGCGAGCGCACCACGGCCAAGCCCCGCCTCGTGCCTCGGCGTTGCTTGACCGTGCCACCCGGCTTGGCGTAGGTTGGTTTTCCGCTAGGCAAGCGTGCTGCGAGATCGATTGCATGTTCACTGGACCTCCTGCCGAAAACCGGGCGTTCGTTAGCAAGCGAGTCGACTGCGACCTGGCGGTCGTGGGCGGTGGGATCGCGGGGACGTGCTGCGCGATCACGGCGGCGCGGGTGGGGATCAACGTGGCGCTGATCCAGGACCGGCCCGTGTTGGGTGGCAACGCGTCCAGCGAGGTGCGGCTGTGGGTGCTGGGCGCGACGGCCCATATGCAGAACAACAACCGTTGGGCCCGCGAAGGCGGCGTGATGGACGAGATCTTCGTCGAGAACGTCTATCGCAACCCCGAGGGCAACGCCGTCCTCTTCGATGCGATCCTGCTGGAGAAGGTCGTCGCCGAACCCAACATCACGCTGCTGCTCAACACGGCCGCCATCGAGGTGGGCAAGTCCGGGCCCGACACGATCGAATCCGTACGCGCGTTCAACAGCCAGAACTCGACGATATACGACGTGCACGCGCCGCTGTTCTGCGACGCATCCGGCGACGGCGTGGTCGGGTTCCTGTCCGGCGCGGCCTTTCGTATGGGCGCGGAGAAGCGCGATGAGTTCGACGAGAAGTTCGCGCCCGACGCCGAGTACGGCGAGCTGCTCGGCCACTCGATCTACTTCTACAGCAAAGATGTCGGCAGGCCGGTGCGGTTCGTCCCGCCGAGCTTTGCGCTGAAGGACATCACGCAGATCCCCCGATACCGCCAGTTCAACGCCGGCTCTAGCGGACCCCATCTGTGGTGGTTGGAATACGGCGGGCGGATGGACACCGTCCACGACACCGAGCAGATCAAGTGGGAGCTCTGGAAGGTCGTCTACGGCGTGTGGGACTACATCAAGAACTCGGGCGAGTTCCCCCAGGCTGAGACGCTGACGCTCGAGTGGGTGGGCCTGATCCCCGGCAAGCGCGAGAGCCGGCGGTTCGAGGGGCCCTACCTGCTGCGGCAGCAGGACATCGTTGAGCAGCGTCAGCACCATGATGCGGTCTCGTTCGGCGGCTGGTCGATCGATCTGCACCCGGCCGACGGCGTGTACAGTGACCGGCCGGGCTGTAACCAGTGGCACGCGCGGGGGGTCTATGCGATTCCGTACCGTTGCATGGTCAGCCGGAACATCCCGAACCTGTTTCTGGCCGGGCGGATCATCAGCGCGTCGCACGTCGCGTTCGGGTCGACGCGGGTGATGGCGACGTGCGGGGACGCGGCCCAGGCCGTCGGCGTCGCGGCGGCGCTGTGCGTTCGAGACGACCTGCGACCGACTGATCTGGCCGATCGGGAGCACGTCGGTGCCTTGCAGACCGAGCTGATGCGCCGCGGGCAGTACATCCCGGGCCTGCGACTGGGGGATCCAGACGACCTGGCGCAGTCCGGCACGATAACGGCGTCCAGCCGGTTCCGGCTGGTGGCATTGGAGCCCGATGGCCCGCTGCTGCCGCTGGCGGAGTCGTGGGCGCAGATGCTGCCGGTGGCGAACGGCCCGGCGCCCAAGGTGTCGTTCGTCATCGACGCGGCCGAGTCCACTGAGCTGCGCTGCGAGCTGCGGACCAGCGATCGGCCGGACAACTTCACCCCCGACGTCGTGCTGGCGGCCAAGAAGGTCGAGGTGAAGCCGGGCGAGAATCAGCACGTCGCCTTCGATTTCGACGCCACCATCGACCAGCCGCGATACGTCTTCGTCTGTCTGATGCAGAACGAGCACGTGTCGGTCCGGTGCAGCGACCAGCGGATCACGGGGCTGCTGTCGGTCAGGCATCGGGCCACGCAGTCGCCCGACGACGACATCGGTGTCGAGACGTTCGAGTTCTGGTGCCCCATCCGCCGGCCGGACGGCCATAACCTGGCGGTCGCGATCGATCCGCCCATCGATCTGTTCGGACCTGCGAACGTGACGAACGGGCTGGCCCGACCGACCTGCGGCCCCAACGCCTGGCTGGCCGATCTCGACGACGCGACGCCGACGCTGACGCTGCAATGGGATCGGCCGAAGACGATCGGACGAATCGAGCTGACGTTCGATACGGACCGCGATCATCCGTTGGAGTCCGTCTTTTTCCCGCATCCCGAGCGCGCGATGCCGTTCTGCGTCAAGCGCTATCGGATCAGGGACGCCGACGGCCGGCTCCTCGTCGAGCGAGACGACAACCACCAGACGCGCAACAGCGTGGTCCTCGAGACGCCCGTCACCACGGATCGATTGGCGATCGAGCTGCTCGAGCGCCACGCCTCTGTGCCGGCGGCGGTGTTCGAAGTACGATGCTACGACGAGCACCATCGAGACCCGCGGATCTGCGGAACCTGACAGGGAGGGATGACGCGGCCATGGCCGGATCCAACATCCTGATGATCCTGTCGGACCAACATCGGTTCGACTGTCTGAGCGTCAACGGCCATCCGCTGCTGAGGACACCCAACCTCAAGTGGCTGGCGAGCGAGGGCATGAACTTCACGCACGCGTTCTGTCCCATTCCGCTGTGTGTCCCGGTTCGGAACAGCCTGCTCAACGGTCAATGGCCTACCGAGCACCTCTGCATCGCCAACTATGACACCGAAGCCCCGCGTCCGGCCAAAGAGAACCTGCCCACGTTCAGCGGGCTGCTGCTCGAGACCGGCTACTGGCTCGGCTACGTCGGCAAGTGGCACGTCCATCGAACCAAGGACCCGCGGGCGTTCGGCTTCATCGAGTACGTCAATGAAGGCAAGTACCATGCCCACCGCAAGGCCAAGGGGCTGCCGCGGCGCCCGAGGGAGAACAAGTGGTTCGGCGAGGTCGATCCGCACATCGGGCCCGAGGACTCCAGGCTGGCCTGGGGCGCGGACCAGACGATCCGCATGCTGGAGGCCTGCGCCGCCAAGGATCAGACGTTCTTCATCCGATGGGACCCGAGCGAGCCCCATCTGCCCAACATCGTGCCCGAGCCCTACGGCTCCATGTATCCGCCCGACAAGATCCCGCCCTGGCCGAGCTTCCCCGACCCGTTGATCGGCAAGCCCTACATCCAGGCCCAGCAGCGTCGTACCTGGCAGCTGGAGCGATGGACCTGGAAAGACTGGGCGCCGGTGGTCAGCCGCTATCTGGGCGAGATCAGCCTGCTGGACGCGCAGATCGGCCGCATCCTCAAGGCCCTCGATCGGCTGGGCCTGGCCGACAACACACTCGTCATCTACACCACCGACCACGGTGACATGTGCGGCGCGCACGGCATGATCGACAAGCACTTCATCATGTACGACGACGTCGTCCGCGTGCCGTTGGTCATGCGCTGGCCCGGCCGGATCGAGCCCGCCGGCCGATGCGACGCCTTCGTCGCCCACGCGGTTGACCTGGCCACGACGTTCTGCGAGGTCGCGGGTGTGACCGTGCCCGAGACGTTCCGCGGGCAGAGCCTGCTGCCGCTGATGATGGGCCAGCGGGACAACGGCCGCCAGGACATCTTCAGCACGTACCACGGCAACCAGTTCGGGCTGTACAGCCAACGGATGGTCCGCGACCGACGCTGGAAGTACATCTGGAACGCCACGGCCGAGGATGAGCTGTACGACCTGCAATCGGACCCCGGAGAGGTGAACAACCTGGCCACCGACAAGGCCCACAAGGACGCGCTCGAGCGACTCCGCCACCGCCTGGTCGAATGGATGGAGGAGACCCACGACGGCCTGCTGAACCCCTGGACGCGAACAGAGTTGCTCGAAGGGCTGACGGTGTAGGTCTGTGGCAGGTGCGCGGGGCGTCAATGGCGATAACGCCTTATCGCAAAGGGCGTTACGTGTCATTGGG
>CAYOGX010000390.1:0-5377 GCA_964403235.1 uncultured Planctomycetales bacterium
GGCCTGCCCGTCTATGAGATCCTTCAGGACTTCGACTCTTACACGCCCAACGGGGGCGACGGTTGGATGCGGCTGTTAACGTTCGACACCGACGCGAACGAGGTCCAGGTCGACATGTACTCGCCCACGCTCGGCCGGTTCCGCGTCGACGGGCCCAAGGAGACCCATGAAGATTTCCAGGCCGCGCTCCTATGGCTCGATGACCCCGAGATCCGAGACCTCATCGAGACCTACGTCCATGAGTACGACCCGAACATCGACGTGGATGCCGTGATCGCGTGGCTGAAGGAGAACGACGGCCAGAACTTCTGGAACATGGCCTACGCCGCGGGCCAACGAGACAGCAGCTTCACGCTGAACGTCGACTTCGATGCGTACGTCGACTGCTCGCTGACCCTCTCGTACAACAAGCCCGCCGGCCGCGTCCTACTCGAACCCAACCCAAACGACCCCAACCTCCTACAGTACGCACGCGGGACTGTCGTGACGCTCACCGCCGACCCCAACGACGGCAAGTCGTTCCAGAAATGGAAGATCTGGGACCCCAACTTCCCCAACGACGCCAACTACGCCGTCATCGACACGAACAACCCGATCACCGTCGTCATGGACGCCAACCGCAAGGTGAAGGTCTTCTTCAAATGCGCCGGCGGAGGTATGGCGCCCTTCCTGCCGATGACGCTGGGCCTGCTGATGGTGTGGGTGCTGCTAAGACGGCCTACCTGAGCCCCTGTTCGATTGATGCCTCTTCAGAGATCAGACCCGCTCGTAGCCGATATTCTCAATGTCGATCAAGACACTGATGACGCAGGTCCTGATCCGCTGGATCCTGCCGTCGTCATCACACTGGTCTTCTAGCTTCGCCAAGGCCTCCAACACCGAGATGAGGCCCTTGCGGTATTGGGCACGACCCTTGGCGGTCAGACATTGCTCGAGGTATATGCTCTTCTGCGGGGCGGTCCCGAACAGAGGCTCCAAATGAAACTCGCCTGGCCGGTGCGGGTTCTTCTTTGCCGCCTCGGGCCAACTCCCGAAGAATGCATCCTCCGCTCGGTTGTAGACGTCGACCAGTTTCTTGTGCGCGCTGGCGGTTTTGGGCCTGTAGTAGAGCTCGATCACCTCCGCCAACGCGTCTTCGGCGCTTCGCGTCGTGTCGCAGAGTAGTCGACCGGCGACGGCCGTGTTGACCTCGACCGCAGGATTGATCATCGGGCCCTGGTACAGCATGCACCCGCGCGCACCATCCGCGTAGTGCTCCTTGATGGCGCTTGCCGTACCTTTGGGATACGGCATGAAATACGAGAGGCGGTTGCGTCGGACGCAATGGTACAGCCAGATCCCTCCCGAGGTGCCATAGTCGCAGTGCAGGCTGCCTACGAACGCCTTGCGCTCGTCCGGCGCGACGAACGTCCCCCGCCAGCCTTGGTCCATCAAGCAGTCGATGTGTTTGCTCAACTCGACGACATGTCGCTTCTCTTCCCGCGTAAAGGGCCCCGTATTCGGCCCGGCAGACCTCGATACCCAGTTGATGGGAATCGAATTGACGAATTGGTGGGGCCATTTCTTCTTGATGTAGTCCGCCGCCCGGATGTTCAACCGGACGTTGTAACCTACAAGACCGTCCTTTCCAGCGCACTTGGGGCACATGCAGCAGCCCAAATCGCAGGACTCCAAATGGACGCCGTGGAAATCAAACCCGTTCAGCGCACAGTCGAGGATCTTCTCAACGTAGGCCCAGGCCTCTTCCTTCGCGCCGCACATGGCGTGAGGATGCGGACTCCCCTTGTCATCGAGGCCTCTGACGACCGGGTCCTGCTTGATGATCTGGTCGTATCCCCAACTGAAAAGGCCTAGGCCGAACATGAAGCGCATCTTCCGCTTTGCCGCGGCCTCCAGCAGCTCACGGACCGCGCGCACCCGCCCCTTGTCGGCAAAGGCGCTCTTGATGTCAGGCGGGTAGCCGTACGTGGCAAATAGCCCCCAGGCGTCGATGAAGTTGAGGCCGGCTTCGCTTTGGACGTCCATCGCCCTGATGGCACTATCGATGGTCTGCCGGTCAAGCTGCGGCGCCGGCCAGTTCTGCAAGGGCAGTGGCGTGTTGCGCATGTCGTTGATCCACGCGCCGAACGCGATCCGCTGTTTGTAGGCCGGTGGGATCCTACCTTGCACGTTGCTGCCTCCCTCGAAGCCGAGCAATGGCGCGGTCGTCCCAGCTGCGAGCGAGACCGCCCCAACCGAGGTCTGCTTGAGAAAGTGTCTTCGGCTCAAGCCCATGGCGTCACGGGGTCTTCCTTAACCATTTCGCATCGTCTGATCAACCCGAGCCGTCTCGCACGAAGACGATCTCCGCCAGATCACATGCCCGACGAGGAAAAGAACCGGACTCGTGGCCAACCAGCAGCCAGTCGCCCATGATCGCGATTGAGAACACGCCCGGCGCATCCCGGATGGAGGGTGCGGGCCGTCATGACGCCGTGGTCCCGGGGTCAGCCCTACCCTAGCGACTCTCTTGGCGGCGGCGGTCCCGCTGCCCCTGTTCGATCGCTTCTTGGACCGTCCAGGCCCGCCGAAGGCGTTCGACGAGGGCGTTACTGGGTCACGCTGCTCTCCCCCTGAGTACGAGAGCGCCGGGCTGCGGCGATAGGCTGGCTACTCCGGGTCGGGCTCCAGTTCGTCGTCCTCGTCGGCGGGGGCGGTGGTCGGCGCCTCGGGCTTGATGCCGAGCTTGTCGATCAGGGGCTGGTACATCTTGGGGTCGGCCTTGGTAAAGCGGGCGTAGTGGAGCTTGCCTAGGACCGACTTGTCGTCTTTGAGCTGGTTGATCAGCAGGTCTTGCATCTGCTCGACGAGTTCGGGCTCGGCTTTGACGCTGGCGATGATGGGGCCCTCCAGGACGGGCTCGGTTCGGCCGATGACGCGGAAGCGGTCCTGGCAGATCGACAGCTTGCTCAGGATGTTGCTCTTTTCGGGCCAGCTCTCGAAATCGAGCTCGTCGACCACCCCGGCGGGCACGCCCTCGATCAGGACGCCCTTGGCGATCTCGTAGCTGTTGATGTGATAGCCGAACGGCGGAATGATCTCCTTGGGGATGTCCTTCTCGGTGACGCCGGCCTTGGCCAGCGCCTCGAGCGCGGCCCTGTGCAGGATCGCATCCTCGCGCGGGCCGAAGGCGAACCGCTTGCCCTTCAGGTCGGCCGGTGACTTAATCTTCGAGTCCTTCTTCACGATGATCAGGCCGCAGTGCTGCGTCGTTCCCTTGACGTTGACGGGCACGGCCACGATCTGCGAGACGGGCCGCCGGGTGATCTCGGCGTATTCGGTGGCGGACACCATCGCGAACGGGATCCGCCCGGTGCTCAGGTGATAGCGGATGCCTCGGTAGTTGCTTCGCGTGAAGTGGACCGGGCGCTTGAGCTGTCGCTCCATCGCCTGTCGCAGCGGCATCCATGGCGCCTGCTCCAGGGGACCCAGCCTGAAGAATCGCTCGGGGCTGCTCAGGTCGGGCAGCAGCGAGAAGCTCGGCAGGTGATCGCGCGTGATGGCCACACGAACCGGATCCGGCAGCCCCAGCAGGTCGCCCATCGGTTTGAAGATCACCTGGAGGCCGCCCTCCAGATCAATGGGCCCGCCGCGCTGCTCGGACTGCTGGCAGCCGATCACCGCCAGCAGGCAGCATATCCCGCACGCCGTCCATCGATGCGCTGTTGACATCGTTGGTCTCCTGTACGGTACCGCGCCAGAATCAGACCAGTGCCGACCCGCAGTATACCCATCCACGCGCCCGGCCACAACCCGATCCCGCGCCGGTTCTTCCCCCGATCCGCGGGATTCATCCCGCGCGGTGCCACCTCCCGCGCGACGCGAACGTCGCGGCTCGGGCCATCGCGCTCAAGCGCGCCTACGGGTCGTTCTCATTCGGCGGCTGCGGTGCGTCATCAGACGCCTGGTCCGTATCGCCGGGTGCTTCGGCCGCAGGCTCGGACGGGTCGCCGGACATTGGGTCCTGCGGCGGTTGTTCCGCGTTGGTCTCGGGCCCGCCGCCTTGCTCGGCTGCTTCCGGTTCGGCTTGCGATTCTCCGGACGTCTCCTCCTCGTCGCGGGCGATCCGCGTTACGGCGGCCACGCGATCGCCCTCATCCACCCGGATCACCTTGACGCCCTGCGTCGCGCGCCCGATCTCGCGTACGGCCGACAGGTCCGTCCGCAGCATAATGCCGTTGGCGGTAATGATCATCAGCTCGTCGTCGTCCTCGACGGCCTTGAGCGCGACCACCCGGCCGTTCCGGTCGGTCACTCGGACGTTGATGATGCCTTTGCCTCCGCGGCGCGTGACGCGGTACGCGTCGATGTCCGTCCGCTTGCCGTATCCCTCTTCGCACACGGTCAGCAACGACACGTTCGGACGCAGCACAACCATGTCCACGACGCGATCGTCCCCCGACAGCGTCATGCCTTTCACGCCTCGGGCGGACCTTCCCATCGGCCTGACGTCGCTCTCAGGGAATCGAATGGCCAACCCGTTGCGCGAACCCAGCAGGAGGAAACTGTCGCCGTCGGTCAGCTCGGCCCCGACGAGCTGGTCGTCCGGGTCTAGTTTCAGCGCGATGATACCGCTCGGTCGCGGGCGGCTGAACGCCTGGAGCGGCGTCTTCTTGACGATGCCCTTGTGGGTCGCGAAGAACACGAAGCGCTCCTCGAACCCCTTGACCGCCAGCACGGCCCGCTGCTCCTCGTTGGACTGCATCTTGATCAGGTTGGCGATGGACCGCCCACGGCTGGTCCGCGCCATCGACGGGATGTCGTACACCTTCAGCCAGTACACCCGCCCGCGGTTCGAGAAGATCAGCAGATAGTCGTGCGTGCTGGCCGTAAACAGGTCTCGAACAAAATCACCCTCCTTGGATTCAACACCGATCACCCCCCTACCCCCCCTGCCCTGCTTTCGGTACGCGTCGATGGCCGTCCGCTTGACGTACCCCTGGTTCGTGATCGAGACGATGACCTGCTCCTCGGCCACCAGCTCCTCCATGCGGAACTCGCCGACGGGCGCACCGATCTCGGTGCGGCGCTTGTCCCCGTATTTCTCCTTCAGCTCGAACATGTCCTCTCGAATGATGTCGAGCACGAGCGCCTCGTCGCGGAGGATGGCCTCGTAGCCCTCGATCTCCTCGGCCAGCTTGGCGTAGTCGCGCGCCAGCTTCTCGATCTCCAGCCCGGTCAGGCGCTGTAGCTGCATCGCCAGGATGGCATCGGCCTGCACGCCGGTCAGGAACTGATCGGCTTCGGCAGCGCGGGCGATGAAGGCCTCGGGCAGCAGCACCCGCAGCGTCGCCTGCTCGGTCAGGCGGAGCGGTCTTTCCATCAAGCGCTCCTTGGC
>CAYOGX010000391.1:0-5360 GCA_964403235.1 uncultured Planctomycetales bacterium
CTTCACGACGAAGTTTACCGGTCGCGGTCTGGGTCTGGCCGCGACGCTGGGCATCGTCCGAGGCCACCGCGGCGCAATCAAGATCGATAGCAGACCGGGTAGGGGCACGGCCTTCAGGGTGCTGTTCCCCGCCTCCGACGAAGTCGTCAAGGAGGAAGCAACGGTAGACGAGCAGGCGGGGGCCGAATCGCCCGGCGCCGGCACCATCCTGGTCGTCGACGACGAGGCGCAGGTCCTCAAGGTCGCTGTCAGGATATTGGAAAGGGCCGGATATTCGGTCTTGACGGCCAGCGACGGTCGCCAGGCGGTTCGAGTCTTTCGTGAACGGGCCGACGAAATCGCCGCGGTGCTGCTGGACCTGACCATGCCGGGCCTCGATGGGCAAGAAGCCTTCGACGAGATCCGCCGCATCCAGCCCGACGCCCGGATCATCCTCTCCAGCGGCTACAAGGAACAGGACGTCCTCGAGCGCTTCGTCGGCAGGGGCCTGGCAGGCTTCATCCAGAAACCCTATCGACCCGAGAAACTGCTCACCAAGATACGGCAGGCCTTGGCCACCTAAGCCCATATGCCCGGGACCCGAGGATTCCCCACGGCTGTGGTTTGACTCGAAAAGGCCGAGTAGCTGCGCACGGCAAGAACGTGGAGCGACACCGGCGCATCCAAGCCGATGCCGCTCCGTAAAAGTGAAAAGAGCCCCACGAACCAGTCCCGCGACTGGCAGCGGGATCAAGACCAGTCCAAATGCCCGATGCGCCGATCTGCCAGGCTAACCACCGCTTGCGTTCCCCATGGGGACGGCTTCATGTATTATATCATAGATATTATACATCCGATCACCGATTCCCTGGATTGCGGCCGCGGCGACCAGCACGATTAGGGAGAGCATCACGGCGTATTCGGTGACGCTCGGGCCGTCTTCCGAGACGACCAACGACCAGGCGCGTTTGAGGGCATGTTTGACAAGCATCACTGCTATCCCCCCGGGCCCGATGTCCGACATTTGCCGTCAGGATCATCTAGGTCTTCGTCCCCCCTCTCATGGGCCCTGCGAGGCCGCCCCGAGGCGGCCACTGGTAAAGATACGATTCGGATGGCCACCGGTCAAATAGCGAGCTGCGGCTTAGTCCGCCTTGGCGGGTTGACCCGTATCCCGCACCCCCGCGAGCTGAACACAGATGCCGATCACCATCAATGCGAGGATCGAAAAGATAAGGAAGAATCCACTTTTGGCGAGAATTTGGTGGAAGTGCCTCAGGATGCCGCCCTCCTCTTGGAAGGCCGCCACGACCCCAGCCACCGTCATCAACGCCCCCTGCAAACTCATCGTCACGATCACCAGATGGTCGAACATGACGAACACCAGGCTCACCGTCAACAGGAGCGTAACGATGCCCCCGGCCAGTTGAACGGTCGGCTCGCTGCTGAACACGCTGGCGATGATGATGCCCACGAACGCCCCCGCCAGCCCGCAGCACAGGACAACGCCGGCCTTGATTAGCCGGACGGCCAAAGCGCCCAGGAGGATGGCCCCAGCCAGTCCCAACGCGGCCGACAAGAACCACGACGACTGCTCGATGACGGAACCGATCCCGCCGCCCAACGCCGCTCCCAGCGCCGCGCAGTTGATGGTGACCAACACGTTAAAGACCCGCCACCCCATCAGCACGTACACCAGGCCTGCCACCAGCAGGATCAGCCCGGCCCCGGGGTCCAGTTCGTGTACCTGCTCAATCCAGTCGACCCGACTTCGGACGATATAGTCCAAGATACCACTCCCGGGCGGATCGAGTTGCCCGCGCGAGCCGCGCGCGGCGGATACAGCAACCAGTGGCCTATCCCGCTTTGGCCAGCGCGCCGGCATCGGCCGGCCTGGCGAGGGGGACCACGATCCGCCGCGTGCCCCGCCACTGGACGACCATCCCTAACAACCAGACGAGCGCGACCACCGCCCCAACGGCCGGCGCCTGTTCCGTCACGTGCTCATGCCACTTGGGCCACACGTTCGTCAACAGGATCGCCCCACCCCCGCCGGACAGCACAAGCCCCGCCAGCGACGTCCAAAAGATCATCGCCCATCGGTGCGCCACCGACCCGAGGATTGTGCCGACCAGCGTTGCGCTCGCCACACAGAGCAGCAAGTTGCGCAAGACCGCCTCGTCGCTCTGCTTGAGGTGATCCACGAACCGCAGCAGGACCTGCGCGGTCCTCTGGGCACCCACCGCCTCGGCGGAGCCCGGCTCGCCCAGCGGGAACTCGTTGTGCGGCGTCGGAGCCGGTTGGCGGTAGGTCGCAGCGAACCGCTCGAACCGGCCCGGCAAGTCCTCGTGGTATCCGAAGACCGAAAGGGCGACGATGGCCGCCAACGCACCGCTGAGCCCGGCGACCAGCAACCTGGACAAAACCAGGCCCAGTATCCCCACGACGGCCGCTCCGATGATGATCCCCAACGCGGGCGGCTTGCCGAGATAATGGGCACCCAGCCAACCCACGTACCCCCCGCCGGTCACGCACGCCAGGAACAAGATCGTCCGGATCACCCTGGCCCCCCAGAACAGCAACAGGCCCCCGGCCGCCACGCACGCCACCGCCGGCACCACAGCCTGACCCAAGTTCTCGGCCGGCACGCACGTATGGATCAAGTCCACTAGCCGCCGGATCATCTCACCGTGATCGGTCATGATACGCCTTGCCCGAGCCCATCTGCACGATCCCTATCCGCGCATTCTAGGCCACCGTCTTGTTCAGGGCAACGAACACACGGCGACGACCGTTTAGCTGCGCTGGCGGCGGTCCGCCTGCCACGCGCCGACCGGTACGATCACACGATCTGGCCAGACCTGGATGTCCACCCAGGACCGGCCCATGTCGACCCGATCGTATTCCCGCCAGATGCCCTGGAGGTGGGCGAGCTTCTGGGCCGCCGTCGGCTCGTCGATCTCCTCCCCAGGGGCCCGGCCCCAACGGATGCGGGCACCCCGGTCCGTCGCCAGTTCGATGTGCGGGGCGCGCCGGTCACGCCGGCCGCCGTAATTGGCCACGATCACCCCCGTCAGTTGGCCGAAATACGGCTTGTCACGCAGCAGGCCCACCATCCGAATGGCCCCACGGAGGTCGTCGCCCTCCCACGGTTGTCCCTCCGCCGGCGGGGGCCGGCCAACGCCCAACACCAACAAGAGTCCCGAATCCCGACTGACCTCCGTCCGGAGGTACCGACCGGGCAGCCGCACCAGTTCCTCGTCCACCAGGTAGTAGCACGAACCGTGCGCCACCCACGCCACCGGCTCGCGATAGTCGCAACGGATTCGGAGCACGTCATCGGCCCCGATGCTAACTTCATGGACCCGCTTGACCCAGCCGACGAGCGAAACGCTCTGGGCCACGCGACGGGCCAGGCCATCGGTCAGCCGGCCATCGTCCTGACTCAGCTGGCATCGACCGATGATCCGCCGGGCGATGTGGGGATTGGCGAGGAGCCACGCTGGCGGGTCGACCAGCTCGGCCGTCACCTGCTGTTGATACGCCGGCAGGCTCGAGACGTGCTTCTCGAGTGCGGGCAGCCCGTACACAACCCCCGCCGTCACCCCGGCCAGCACTGCAACGCTGACCGTCGCCCGGGCGACCCGAAGCCAGGAGATCCCCCCCAGCCATTCACCCAGACGCGCCGACCACCTCGGGCCCCGCCTGCGCCGGGCCTTTCTGCGCTTTCCCATGATAGGTCCTCCAGTGACCGTCCCTTCCGTTCCGTTTGCCGACCACCACGGACCGTCGACCTCCGCGCCCGCGCTTATCGAGCCATCGCCAGCTCGACGATCCGCTGGCACAAGTCGGCAAAAGCGATGCCCTCCCTGGCCGCCGCCTTCGGCAGCAGCGAATGGTCCGTGAAACCCGGGATCGTGTTTGCCTCCAGGCAGAACGGCTGACCGCTGGCCGACTCGACGATCCAGTCGATCCGGGCCATGTCGCGACACCCCAACGCCTCGAACGCCCGCACGCTCAGGTCCTGGACCCCGCGCAGCACCTCGGCGGGCAGATCGATATCGAACACGTACTCGGTGTCCTCCGCCTCGTACTTGGCGTGATAGTCGTAGAACTCGCTGCCGGGCCGGATCTGACAGACGGGCAGCGCCCGACCCCCCAGCACACCCACCGTCAGCTCCGGGCCCTTGAGGTATCGCTCCGCCAGCGCCTCTCCATAGCGGTCGACCAAGCGCTTGAGCACGGCCACGAACGCCGATCGGTCCCGTGCGATCACACAGTCCACGCTGCTACCCTCGGCGACGGGCTTGACGACGGCGGGCACATCGAAACGCTCGGCCACCTGAGCCGCGTTCGACGCGGTGACGTGCTCGAAGACCGGCGTCGGCACACCCGCCTCGCCGAACCGCCGCTTGGTCCGGACCTTGTCCATCGCCAGCGCACTGGCCCGGGCGTCGCAGCCGGTGTAGCGGATGCCCCGTTTCTCGAGGATCGCTTGCAGTCGGCCGTCCTCCCCCCACGTCCCGTGCAGGGCGATGAATACGACGTCGGCCGGCTCGGCCAGCGCGGACAGATCGTCCGGGGAGATGTCCGCGCGACGCACCCGGTGCCCGAGTGACTCGAGCGCGTCGGCGATGGCCCGGCCGCTGCTCAGGCTCACCTCCCGCTCCGCGCTGGGCCCGCCCATTAACACCGTGATCCGCAACGGTGCGAGCACACCGGGCACGCCCTTCACGTCCCGTAGCTCGGGCCTCACCACACTTGGACCTCCAGCTCGAGATGGACCCCGAATTGGTCGGCCACCTTCTCCCGTACGATCGATATCAGCTTCAGCACGTCTGACGCCTTCGTCCCCGGCTCGGCGACGATGAAATTCGCATGCCGATCCGACACCACCGCCCCGCCGCACCGCGCCCCCTTCAGCCCCGCCTGATCAATCAGGGCCCCCGCCGACATCTGCCGCGGGTTCTTGAAAATGCACCCGGCGTTGTGCGTGCGCAGCGGCTGTGTGTTCTTCTTGTACGTCCAGATCTCGCGAACCTGCTGCAACACCTGCTTCGGATCGCTCGGCGACAGCGTGAACTCCGCTTGCAGGATCAACGGTTCGGCCAGGCTGGTGCGACGGTACTCGAACACCAGCTCGTCCCGCTCGCGGCGGATCGTCTCACCGTCAGTGTCCATGACCTCCAGCCGCTGGACCAGACTCCCGATGTCGCCCCACGCCCCGCCGGCATTCATCCGGATCGCCCCGCCCACCGTGCCCGGAATGCCCGCCAGACAGTGCATGCCGGCCAGCCCCTCGCGGACCGTCCGAACGACGACCCGCCGCAGGTCCGCCCCCGCGCCCACCGTCAACCGATCGCCCTCGACCGCGATCTGAT
>CAYOGX010000392.1:0-5357 GCA_964403235.1 uncultured Planctomycetales bacterium
TGGAGAAGATTCTCGCCGCCGCCGCCCGCGCAAAGGACATCAAGCCCCTGCGCGAGAGCTTCGCCCTGTACTCCGAGCAGATGGCCGCCCTGGCCAAGCGATTCGGCCCCCCGGCCGGCGGCAATACGTACCGGATGAAGTGCCCGATGGCCTTCAACAACCGCGGGGCGATCTGGCTCCAGGACACCAAGGATCTGCGCAACCCGTATTACGGCGCCGCCATGCTCAAGTGCGGGAGTATCCAGGACGTGCTTTCGCCCCCACCGGCTGAAAAGAAGAAAGACAGCGACCATGGAACCCACGGGAAACACTGAGCACCCGGTCGAGGGCGGGTCCTCCATGGGGCCTTTGCCTCAGACCGACGAGCAGAGATCGGTCATCGGCAGGACGATCCGCTGGTGCATGACCAACCGTCTGGTCGTGTTCCTGGTAGTGCTCTTCATCGTGGGCTGGGGCCTGGCCGTGGCGCCGTTCGACTGGGATGTCCATCCGCTGCCCCGCAAGCCCGTACCGGTCGACGCCATTCCGGACATCGGTGAGAATCAGCAGATCGTCTTTACGCGGTGGATGGGTCGGTCCCCGCAGGACGTTGAAGACCAGGTATCCTACCCGCTGACCGTCGCCCTCCAGGGCATTCAGGGGGTCCGGACGATCCGTAGCTACTCGATGTTCGGCTTCTCGACGATCTACATCATCTTCAATGAGGACATGGACTTCTACGATGCCCGCACGCGGATCCTCGAGAAGCTCAACAGTCTCAAGGAGGGGGTGGACTATCCTACCGGAACGCGGCCGCAGCTCGGGCCGGACTCGACGGCCCTGGGTCAGATCTTCTGGTATACGCTGGAGGGGCGCGACCCGGACGGCAAGCCCATCGGCGGGTGGGACCTCGAGGAACTCCGCACGATCCAGGACTGGTATGTCCGTTACGCGCTGATGTCGGCCGGCGGGGTCAGCGAGGTCGCCTCGGTCGGCGGGTTCGTCCGCGAGTACCAGGTCGACGTCGACCCGGACCGGATGCGACACTACGGTGTAACGCTGGGGGAGGTCTTCGCCGCGGTCAAGGGCGCCAACGTCGACGTCGGGGCCAAGACCATCGAACTGAACCGCGTGGAGTACTTCGTCCGCGGGGTGGGCTTCATCAAGAGCGTCGAGGATATCGCCAACAGCGTCATCAGGGCCAGGGACAATGTGCCCGTCCTGGTCAGCCACGTGGCCACCGTCTCGCTGGGCCCGGCGCTGCGCCGCGGCGCGTTGGACAAGGACGGCGCCGAGGCCGTCGGGGGCGTGGTCGTCGCCCGCTACGGGGACAACCCGCTGGCGGTGATCAAGAACGTCAAGGCGAAGATCGATGAGATCGCCCCGGGCCTGGACGCGAAGGTCATCATCGACGAGCAGAAGGCCTCGCCCGAGCAGATCGTCGCCTTGGCCGAAACGCACAACTTCGAGCCCTACCGGGGTGATGACCTGAACCACGAGGCGTGGGTCCGCTACCTGCGAGCCACCGACCGCGACGACTGGCCCGAGTGGGCGACTATCAGCCAGGTCACCATCGTGCCGTTCTACGACCGCACCGGGCTGATCTACGAGACGCTCGGCACGCTGAAGTCCGCCCTGAGCGAGGAGGTCCTCATCACGTTCATCGTGGTGATCCTGATGGTGGTCCACCTGCGCAGCAGCATCCTGATCGGCGGTATGCTGCCCCTGACGGTCCTGCTGTGCTTCATCGCGATGAAGACGTTCGGCGTGGACGCCAATATCGTGGCCCTCAGCGGCATCGCCATTGCCATCGGCACGATCGTGGACATGGGCATCGTCATCTGCGAGAACATCCTCCGCCACTTGGCCGACGCGCCACCGGACGAGCCCCGTCTGAACGTCGTCCACCGCGCCGCCAGCGAGGTCGGCGGCGCCGTGTTGACCGCCGTGGCCACCACCATCGTCAGCTTCCTGCCCGTGTTCACGATGATCGGGGCCGAGGGCAAGCTCTTTAAGCCGCTGGCGTTCACGAAGAGCTTCGCACTGCTGGCGTCGATCATCATCGCACTGACCGTCCTGCCGCCGATAGCGCACATGGTCTTCTGCGGCCGGCTTCGCGGCCGGCGAGGGCGGGGCGTCCTGCGAGGCGGCTTGATCCTCGCCCCGGCGTTACTTGCCGGCTACGCCGTCGCCGGGGGCTCGGTGCTGCTGACTGCCGCGACGCTGGGCCTCCTTCTGCTGACTGTCTACGGGGCCGTCAAAGACCGCCTGCCCGCCAAGGTCCGCCGGTACGCCCCGTGGGCCGCCAACGCGTCGGTCGTCCTGCTGGTCGGCGTGTTGCTGGCCATGCACTGGGAGCCGCTCGGACCCGAGCGCGGGCTGGTCCGCAACCTGATCTTCGTCGGCGGACTGCTGGCCATCCTTCTGGGGTTCTTCAAGCTGTTCCAGATGGGCTACCCGACGATGCTACGCTGGTGCCTGGCCCACAAGGCGGTGTTCCTCTCCGGCGTGGTCCTGGTTCTTATCCTGGGCGTGACGGCCTGGCTGGGCTTCGAGACGGTGTTCGCCCCCGTGCCGCACGCCGCCGAAGCGATCGGCTACGACGCCGAAGACGTCCGCAAGAGCGAGTATTGGCTCGGCGGCAAGGCGCGCTTTCCCGGGCTGGGCAAGCAGTTCATGCCGGACCTCGACGAGGGCTCGTATCTCTACATGCCCACTATGATGACGCACGCCTCGATCGGGGAGGCGTCCGATGTCCTGGCAAAGCAGGACGTCGCCTTTGCGAACATCCCCGAGGTCGACAGCGTGGTGGGCAAGATCGGACGGGCCGAAACGCCCCTGGACCCCGCGCCGATCTCGATGATTGAAACGGTCATCAACTACAAGAGCGAATACGTCACCGACGACGACGGGCGACGGATCAAGTACAGGTACGACGAGGCGACCGGCACCTATCCGCGCACCGACGACAGCCTGATACCCGACCCGAACGGCAGGCCGTTTAGGCAGTGGCGGGACCACATCAAGACGCCTGACGACATCTGGGACGAGATCGTCACCGCCGGGGAGATCCCCGGCACCACCTCGGCGCCGAAGCTCCAGCCCATCGCCACGCGAATCGTCATGCTCCAGAGCGGCATGCGGGCCCCGATGGGCGTCAAGGTATACGGATCGGACCTGAAAACCATCGAGGACTTCGGCCTGAAGATCGAAGAGCTGCTGAAGAAGGTCCCCGGCGTCGAGGCTTCGGCCGTCCAGGCCGACAGGATCATCGGAAAGCCCTACCTCGAGATCGTGCCGGATCGCAAGGCGCTGAGCCGGTACAAGGTGAGCATTCGCCAATTCCAGGACGTGGTCGAGATCGCCATCGGTGGGCGGACGATCACCCATACCGTCGAAGGCCGGCAGCGATTTGGCGTGCGCGTGCGCTACCTGCGGGAGCTTCGCGACAGCGAGGAGATGATCAAGCGCATCCTTGTCCCCGCGGTCGACGGGGCGCAGATCCCCCTCAAGCAACTCGCTGAGGTCCGATTCGTCCCCGGGCCTCAGGTCATCAAGAGCGAGGACACGTTCAAGGTCGGATACGTCCTGTTCGACAAGCAGGCCGGCTACGGCGAGGTCGACGTCGTCGAACGGGCTCGGGCTTACCTCAAGGCAGCGGAGAAGCGCGGCGAGCTTCTCGTGCCTCCCGGCGTGAACTACACGTTCGCCGGAAACTACGAGAATCAGGTCCGCTCGGCCAAGACCCTTGCGTTCGTCCTGCCCGTGGCCCTGTTCGTGATCTTCCTGATCTTGTACCTCCAGTTCCGATCGACCGTGACGACGCTGCTGATCTTCTCGGGCATCTTCGTGGCCTGGTCGGGCGGATTCATCCTGCTGTGGATGTACAGCCAGGAGTGGTTCCTGAACTTCTCGGTCTTCGGCGTCGAGATGCGCGAACTGTTCCAGGTCCACACGATCAACCTGACGGTGGCCGTCTGGGTGGGGTTCCTTGCACTGTTCGGCATCGCCACCGACGATGGTGTGGTGATGGGCACCTACCTCGAGCAGACGTTCCGAAAGACCTCGCCCGACACGGTTGAGGAGGTTCGCCAAGCGGTTGTCACGGCCGGTTCGCGACGCATCCGAGCGTGCCTCATGACCACCGCCACCACGATCCTGGCTCTTGTGCCTGTGCTGAGCGCCACCGGCCGCGGCAGCGACATCATGGTCCCCATGGCCATCCCGTCGGTGGGTGGCATGCTGATCGAGGTCCTGACGATGTTCGTCGTGCCCGTCCTCTTCTGCCTGACCCGCGAACTAGCGCTCAGGCGGGATTCGCACGGTTCGCACGGTCTCGTGTCCGGCGTCCCATCCTCGTGAGAGGGATTGATCGCCTCTCGGTTGGCCGCAAGCCTCGACAAGGTAGGCCACTGTGCCGGCCCACGGACTTTGCGGGCCGGATTTGAAGGCAGATTTGGCCCGGTTCGACGACGGATCTGAGCGATTCTCGCGGCGTTGAGGCTGCCAGGGAAGGGCCGTACTTGACAATTGGAGGGCGCCAATGGGCCTGCAGTCGCCATGGGCGCAGAAGCCACCTGATCACGCAGGCCACGCTCAACGTCTCAGGCAACTCGCCTGAGTTGCACGATGGGCAGATGCTTGCGCCCGGCGTGGTACCGGACCACAAGCACGACCTTCTGGCCGGGCTCACCACCGACGGCGGCTTCGGGCCCTGCACACGATGCACCAGGTGGCCAGTGTGGCCTGACCTCGATGCGATCCATTTCGTTTGCGGCGGGGCGGCCGTGGTACACCTCGTTTGGCGTTCTGCCGACGAGGAACTCATGCGGTCGGTGTTCGTTGTACCAGTCGAGATAGCGGATCAGCTCTCGCCGCGTGTCACCGTGGCGCAGTGGAACGGAGATTGGGCGTGTGCACTCGTCCTTCAGCGTGCGGATGAAGCGTTCGACTACGGCGATACTGCCGTACTTGCCGACGGCGCCAAACCGCGGTCTGATGCTCTTCCGCTTGCACCAGGTCTTGAACCCACGGCATCAGAACTGCGAGCCCTTGTCGCAGATGATGTACCTGGGCTTGGCCTCCGCGCACAGACGCCCGAGGAAGGTGCGGACCTGGATGGCCGTGGGGTGCTTTTTGAAGACAGCCACACCCATGGCTCGACGAGAGAAGTGGTCGATGACAACGACCGACCACCAGCAGAACGGCCAGGCCTGGGGTAGAGCGAACGGCACCCATGCGGTCCACATGCCCAGCGAGGTGGGCACCACGGTCAGGTCCACGTGGTGGACGTGATCCGGATAGTCTGCTGTCACCACCCGGCCGGTGGCGATGGGCGCTTCTATCGGTTCGGCCGGCGGCTTGACCGGTCTTTCCTT
>CAYOGX010000393.1:0-5352 GCA_964403235.1 uncultured Planctomycetales bacterium
TACGGCACGCCGGCCGAACCGGTCCGCCAGGCCCTCGAGCAGGGCCAAGACGTCTTGCTGGAGATCGAGGTCCAGGGCGGGGTCCAGGTGGCCGGTCGGCATCCGGACGCGGTCATGGTCTACGTCCTACCGACCGATCCGAAGGCGCTGGTCGACCGCATCCAAGGTCGGGGTCGCGACAAGCAAGAGGTCATCGACGATCGGCTGGCCAACGCCGACGGCGAGATTCGATTTGCGCGTGAGTCGGGCGTCTACGGCCACTTCGTGGTCAACGACGTGCTGGACGAGACGGTGTCGGAAATCGCCGGGCTGGTCCGCTAGAAAAAGGGGTCAGGCACCTTTTACGTGTGGGAGGTCGACGCAGTCACATGATCGAGCTACTCAAGAGCGACGAGATCATCAACAAGGTGGGCGGTCGGTTCAAGCTGACCGCCCTGATACAGAAGCGCTGGTTGGAGCTGATGCGCGGTGAGAGCCGGCCCATGGTCGACCCGACGCGCCGGCAACTGCTCGAGGTCGTGGTCCGAGAGATCCTGGAGGGCAAGATCGCGATCGATTACGACGCCAGCGATCTGACCGAGCCCGAAGCCTGAAAAAAGGTGTCAGGAACCTTTTCTCGGCACGCCTGGTGGCCCGTCGAACGGAGCTGTCGCGATGACAGACCCATCTGGTCCGCAGCCGTCGCACCAGGATCTGGAGGGCTACGAGCTCCTCGTGGCCGTCACCGGCGGTATCGCGGCCTACAAGACCTGCCAGGTGGTCTCCAAGCTGGTCCAGCGGGGCTGCGGCGTGACGGTGGCCATGACCGAAGCGGGCACACGCTTCGTCGGGCCGGTGACGTTCCAGGCATTGACCGGTCGGCGGGTGTTCACGAGCCTGTGGGACGCCGACGACCGACACGACCTTCACCACGTCCGATTGGCCGAGCGGGCGGACCTGTTCCTCATCGCGCCGGCGACGGCCAACATCATCGGCAAGATGGCCACGGGGATCGCCGACGACCTGGTCAGCACGATGGCGCTGTCGGCCGATTCGCCCATTTTGCTGGCCCCGGCCATGAACGACCGCATGTGGACGAACCCCGTCGTCGAGCAGAACGTCGAGCGGCTGCGGTCATTCGGGGTACACTTCGTCGGTCCAGAGACCGGTTGGTTGTCCTGCCGAACCATCGGCGTGGGCCGGATGGCCGAGCCCGAGACCATCATCGACGCCGTCACCAAGCTCCTCACCGCCCATCGACCCAAGTCGCGGACGTCGTCGTAGGACCCGCCGTGCGGACCATTGCGCTGACGGCACTGGCGGGTAAACCGCCAGTGGCAGACTAGCGATCCTTCATTCGCACGCGGACGGAGTTGGCGTGTGCGTCGAGGCCCTCGGCCTCGGCCAGGCGGATCGTGGGGTCGGCGTCGCGGCGCAGGGCGGTTTGGTCGTAGCGGATCAGGCTGGTGCGGCGGAGGAAGTCGAGACAGCTCAGCCCGCTGAAGAACCGCGCGCTGCCGCCAGTGGGCAGCACGTGACTGGGACCGGCGACGTAGTCGCCCAGGGCCTCGGGGGTGTGGTGGCCCAGGAAGATCGCACCGGCCGAGTCGATCCGGTCGGCCAGTGACTCGGCGTCGTCGGTTTCGATGGCGACGTGCTCCGGGGCGAACTGCTCGGTCAGCTCGACGGCCTGGTCGAGATCGGCCACCAGGACGATCGCGCCGTACTCCGTCAGACACCTGGCTGCCTGCTCGGCGCGGGACAGTTGGGCGAGCTGTTGTTCGAGCGCCTGCTCGACGCGCTTGGCCAACGTGCGATCGGGCGTGATCAGGACCGCGCAGCCCGGATCGTGCTCGGCCTGGCCAAGCATGTCGGCCGCGACGTAGTCGGGGTTGGCCGACCCGTCCGCGATGATGACGACCTCGCTGGGTCCGGCGAAGCTCTCCACGTCGAGAAGTCCGAACAACTGCTTCTTGGCCAGTTGCGTGTAGATGTTGCCCGGCCCGACGATCTTTTCGACGGGTTGGATCGTCTCGGTGCCGAGGGCGGCCGCCGCAATCCCCTGGGCCCCGCCGATGCGATACACCTCGGTCAGGCCCAGTTCGGCAGCGACGGCCAACGTCACCGGATGGATCGATTCTTCGTACCGCGGCGGCGACAGCATGACGATTTCTGAAACGCCGGCCACCTGCGCGGGCACCAGCGTGTGGATGGCCGTTGATGGCAGCGGCGCCGATGCGCCCGGCACGCACACCGCGACGCGATGCAGCGGCCGAAAACGCATGTGCAGCGACGCGCCGTCGATGACCAGGGGTTCGCCGCCTTGATGCAGGATGTGTTGCTGGAACCTGCGGACGTTGGCGATGGCGTAGCGGATGGCCTCGAGGAACGACGGGTCGAGCTGTCTTCGGGCCCACGCCAGCTCCTTCGGGGCAACGCGGAGCTGATCCGCCGTCAGCCGCACGCCGTCGAACCGTTCGGTCAGTTCGATCAGGGCCTGGTCGCCGCGTTGGCGGACTGCGTCGATCACGTGCTGGACGGCATCGAGTTCGGCGGACCGGCCGATCAGCAAGTCCGTCAGCGACAGGGCCGCGCGCAGGTTGGCCAGTTGCTCGCGTCCCCCCTGGCGGGTCGCGTCGATTGTGTTGACGAGAGTCACCGCACGTCCTCCGCCAAGTCCGACACCGACGACAACGTCGTGGGCATTCTACGCTTCGCGTTGCCGGACATACAGCACATTCTTGGCGGGACTGGACCCGTCGTGGTGCGTGGTGTAGCCTGGAGGTCAGGTTCGGTGTTGGGTGGGTTGGGGCGGCGAGCGACCGCCTGGGGGTTCCGGGAATGAGCGTAACGGTTCGATTGCCTGCGGCGATGCGTCAGCTGGCTGACGGCCAAGAGCAGGTCGAGTTGCAGGCGGCCACTGTGGGCGAGGCCGTCGAGGCCCTGTGCCAACGGTACGATCGGCTCCGCGACCGGCTGTGCAAGCCGAGCGGCAAGCTGAGGGGCTCGATCACGATCTTCGTCAACAATGCCCAACCGGCCGCCACGCAGGATACGGCGTTGAATGACGGCGATACGGTGGCGGTCCTGGTGCCGGTCGGGGGCGGCTAACCGCCGATCGTCCGGGCGAGGCGGATCCGGCCAGGGGTGTATGGAGTCTGCATGGATCGTGCCGGCGCCATCGAGGAACAGTCTCGCAGCCGTTTGCGGTCGGAGATTTTCGGCATGCTGATCGCGCTGGCGTTTTGCGCGTTCGGCGGGTTCTTCTATTACGCTCATCTGGCTGGAAACGGCGACGTTGTCGACACGGTGTTCGTCTGGACGCTGCGCGTTGGCGCGGTGGGGTTCGCCATCTGCGCGTCCTTGGCGTTTGGCGGACAGCGTGTGGCCCTGATCGCCGACGCAGTCCTGTGCAGCGCACTAACGCTGATCCTGATCGTCACGGCCGTCGCCTGGCTGGCCGAATCCGTTTACGTGGAGGGGTTCTTGTTGGGGATTGCGGGCGCGCTTGCGGGTAGGGCCGCTGTTCGGTCGTGGCATGAATTCACGGCGTGGCGCGACGCTGCCGCTGAGTCTGGCCCGACGCCCTTGACGATCGTCGAGCACCGACCCGAGTCGGTCCAACCGACACCGTCAGGCGTCCCCTTGCCGCCGCCCGGTCCCAGCGGGCCCGAACGGCAACCGAGCGAACCGCCCCCCGAGGGCGGCTACCTGGCCGAGCTGGGCCGTGAGGACGACTAGTGCTATGCTACTCGTCATCCGATGGATGGGTGGCCCATGGCTTTAGCCGTGGGGCCCGCGAATAACCTAGGAATTCGTGTCCCCCACCTCTCAAGAGGTGGGCCACCCTCTCCGAACGACTTCATCGGAACATGTATCACAAGGTGCCAGGCTGAGTAGATCTCGAATCGGTCGTCCTGTTTGACCGTTCCATCTATGTCCGAGGAATCCAACGAGCTCGACCCCGGATCGCTGTCGGGTCGCTACGCGCGTCAGGTGGTCTACCGGAACATCGGTCCCGACGGCCAGCGTCGATTGGCCGAGGGCCGCGTCGTGCTGATCGGTTGTGGCGGGCTGGGAAGCATGCTCGCCAACATCATGGTCCGCGCGGGCGTGGGGTATCTGCGGATCGTCGACCGAGACCTCACCGAGCTGGACAACCTGCAACGGCAAGTCCTGTTCGACGAGCAGGACGTCGCCGCGGGTCGGCTCAAGGCCGACGCCGCCCGGGCCAAACTCTCCGCCATCAACTCGAACGTCACGGTCGAGACGGTGGTCGCGGATGTGGACGCCGAAAACGTCGAACGGCTGATTGAGGGCGCGGACGTGGTGCTGGACGGCACGGACAACCTCGCGACCCGCTATCTGGTCAATGACGCAGCCGTCAAGCACGGCACCCCGTGGGTGTACGCCGGCGTGGTGGCCGACTACGGCAGCGTGATGCCCATCCTGCCCGGCGAGACGGCGTGCCTGCGGTGCATCTTCGCCGAGCCGCCCGCGCCGGAGGAGACCGAGACCTGCGCGACCGTGGGCGTATTGGCCTCGGCCGTGGCCACCGTCGCGTCGCTCGAGGCGCTCGAGGCGATGAAGATCCTGATTGGCCGGCGCGACGCGCTCAGCCGCAAGCTGGTGAGCATCGACGTGTGGTCCGGGCGGCTGGACGCCCTCGACGCCGGCGCCGACCGGCGGGCGCCCGACTGCCCCTGTTGCGTCCAGCGCCGGTTCGAGTTTCTCACGGGCTAGCGCCGATGTCGGTCGGGGCGGTCCGTGCGGAGTGGGGATTGGACCGCTCCCTGACGGTCGCGGCTCGGATTGGGACTCGCCCAGGTCAACCCGAGCATGAGGAGCACGGTACATGGGAAGGACCGACATTTTATACGGCCGGGGCACGTTGACCGTCGAGCACGACGACGCGTGCGAGGTGCTTCGCCCGGCGCATGCCGAGGTCCTGTCGGATCAGCGGGGGGCGGTGGCGGACGCGTTGGTCCGGCCGATCGATTCGCCGCCGCTGGCGGAGGTCGCCAAGGACAAGGTCGGCGGACGCGTCGTCATCGTCATCAGCGACATCACGCGGCCGGTGCCGAATCGTGTCATCCTGCCGCCGATCCTGGACGTGCTGCAGCAGGTGGGCCACTCGGCTGATGCGGTCACCATCCTGATCGCGACCGGCATGCACCGCCCGAGCACGCCCGAGGAACGCGTCGAGCTGGTCGGGTCGGACATCGTCGAGCGCTATCGCATCGTCGACCATCACGCGGACCGCCAGGACGAGCTGGACCTGCTGCCGACGCCGACGGCCAGCGGCACGCACGTGTGGATCGACCGCGAGTACGCCCAGGCCGACCTCAAGATCGTCACCGGTTTAATCGAGCC
>CAYOGX010000394.1:0-5345 GCA_964403235.1 uncultured Planctomycetales bacterium
GGTTCGCCGTCGAGGATCCGTGCTTCGCCGAACAGCACGAACGCCGCATCGTCCAACAGCTTGCCGAGGAAAAACGACGTGACGAAGTCCACCTTCGCCAGATCGACCACACAGCCGATCTGGCCCAACTGCAACAGCCGGGCGATGGCGACGGCGAGGCGCTCGAACGGTTGGCGGAGGTCGCCCGCATCGGTGTAGGGCGCCATCATGCCCGCCAACGTCAGCACGACAATATGATGGCGGACCTCCAACTGGAGTTCGCGCGGGTTCGTGCTCCGGATGACGTCGATGACGGCCGTGGTTCGCCGGATCGATTCATGGCAGGCGGTCGCCTCGGCATGATCGGGATAGCGCGCCAGTAGCTGGGCAAACTGAAACGCCGCCTCGGTCGGACACCCTTGCCGCATCCACGCCTTGCCCAGCAGGAGCCTGGCCTCGGCCGACTCCAACCCGAGTTGCAGCGCCCGTTGGGCCTCGGTGGCGGCCGTGTCGTGGTCGCCCTGTTCGTAATGATGTTTGGCCAGGCGCAGGTGGGCCCCGGGATCGTTCGGGTCGGCCTCAAGGTCGGCGCGCAGCTTGGCGATCGGATCGACGTCCATGAAGATCATCCGGCCGCCGCGGCGAACGGGCGGCCGATCACAGTATGGCGAGAACGGCGGGTAGTGGCAAGGTCGAGACGGACCCACGTGCGGGCACCCGGCCCCATCACGGTCCGCTTGACGCGCCCCCTCGACCCGGCGCATCCTGTTGTAGACGATGGGCGCGTCAGCGACCGTCGCGCAGCTCGAGGCCATTCGCACCCCAGGAGGCCACCATCATGGACTTCTACGAGGTCATCAGAACACGTCGTAGCGTGCGCAGCTATTCCGATCGCCCGGTCGACCCGGCCGTGGTCGAGCGGGTCCTGGACGCGGCCCGCATTGCGCCATCGGCGAATAACACGCAGCCGTGGCACTTCGTGGTGGCCCGAGACGCTGACCGCCGCCGAAAGCTGGCCGACCTGTGCAACAAACAGACGTTCATCGCCCAGGCACCCGTCGTCGTCGCCGCCTGCGGCAAGTCGTATCGAAGCACGCATCACTGGATCGCCGAGCACATGGCCATCGTCGACGTGACCATCGCGGTGGATCACCTGACCCTGGCCGCACGGGCCGAGGGATTGGGAACCTGTTGGATCGGCGCATTTAGCCACGACCCGATCCACCGCCTCCTGGATGTACCCGACACGCACCGGGTCATGTGGTTGACCCCGCTGGGCTACCCCGCTGGCGACGACGCGTTCCGCCAGACCGACGGCCGCAACGCCTTGTCCGATATCGTCAGCCACGAGACGTTCGGCGGCGAGGCCTGAAGCCGGTCCAGCTCCCGTGGGACGGGCTCCCAGCCCATGAACCATTCATCCGCGCGGATCTGTAACGGAGGTCACCGATGCGATCGTTCTCGAATTGCCTGCCATGTGTGCTTGTCATTGCGGCTTGCGCGAGCAGCGCCGACGCAGCTACCGAGCAGCAACCCGGCGCGCTGTGGCCCGATCATCAGCGTGTGGTATGTGTCGAGGTCGCCAATGGACCCGCCTGGCAGTTCAACGCCTTGGCGAGCGTCGAGCTGCCGGCCGATCTCGGCGCCGACCCGGCCGAGGCGCGATCGATGCGGCTGATTGAGTTGGACGATGCGGGCCGGCCCGGGCCGCGATGGCCAATCCAAGTGGACCGGGGCGGTCAAGAGCCCCGATTGTGGTTGCCCCTGGGCGGCGCGACCCGGCCGGGGGCGAAGCGCCGATTCCTGCTGTTCGCCGACGGTCCCAAGGCCGTGCCCATAGAACACGATCAGCAGGCTCCCACGGAGCGATCGTTCGACACCCTTGGCGTCGAGACCGCAAACGCGCAGATCCGCATCGGCAACCAGTACTTCCGAACCACCCAACCGGAACGGGGAAACGGGGGCTTTCCGACCTCGGTCACATTCGCGCACAGCGGCCTGACGACCAAACAGTTTTACTACGAGGACCGTATCTACGATGGAAACACGAAGGTCGGATATGGCTTGAAGCATGACAGCAAGGCCACGGCCAGCGTCGTCGCTCGCGGCCCGCTCCGGACGGTCATCAAGGTCGAGGCCCACTACGCCCGTGGCGAATCGCACACGAAGGGCAACGCCCGCGCCGTCTATCACTACGAATTCCGCGCCGGCAGCCCGTTGGTCGCCGTGACCGCCGACGTCAAGCAGGACGAGGCCGAGCCGTGGACCGAGCTGCATTTCCTCCAGCTCAGCACGCAGGGGATGAAGTTCCCGCTGTGGCGAGCGGGTCAGAACCGGTCGGGCCGATTCACCGGCAGCAAGAAGAGCCACACCGTCAAGCACTGGGGCGTGATGGGCGACGGTATCGATGCGATCGGGCTGTTCACCGCCGGAAACCTGGTCGCGTACGACGACCCGGCCGGCTACTGCAACTACTTCCAGTTTCCCGTTGTCGGGTGGAATACCGAGACGCACCGGTTCGCCGGTTGGATCTACATCGGCCCGTTCCAGTCACACGCCGTTATGGACCGATGGTCCGCGCGGCTGGCCCACCCGCCCAAGGCGACGCTGCGTCCGCTGCCCGCGCTGCAAGCGCTCCGCGCCAAGCTCGCCCAGCTGCCGGACGAACCGACGGGTGCGATCGAGGCCCGTTACGAGCGGGCCCTGTACCTGCGTCTCCTTGCGCGCGACCCCGCGACCATCCAGCAGGCGGACCTCGAGGCCGTTCCCGCGCTGACCCGTGCGTTCGCCGACCCCAAGTTTGATGTCCGCACGGAATGCGGTCCGAAGCAAGGGCCCGGCAATGTGACCCTCCGGCGGGTGGGAGATTCGCTCTGGTTGGCCAACGCGTTCGCGGCGTTCCACCTGGACTTGTCCCGCGGGGGACGGATCACGCAGGTCCTCAACCTGACGCACGGTCGAGACTTCATCGGGCCCGGCGCGGCCCAGGACACGCCGCTGTGGCGGCTCAAGCTCCGCCGCAAGGACGGGAAGACGGTGACCGTCGACTCGCGGACTGCGGGTCGCCCCAACACGGACAAGGGCCGCGGCAGGGCCGGCGTTCGGGGACCCAAGGATGACGCCGAACACGGTGAGGTGAACATTAAGGTCGAGTGGCCTGGCTGCCGGGTGCCCGATTGCCAGGGCACGCTGAGGGTCAGCGCTGAGCTCAAGATCCGATCAGACCGGCCGATGGTCTACGCACGATTGGCCATCGAGAACCAACTGACCGACGCCGGCCTGTGGACGGTCGAGTTCCCCGTCATCGCACCGTTGGGCCCGCGCGGTCAGATCGACGTGGCCGTCCCGCGCGGCAACTGGGGCATCCTGAGCCGCGCCCTGGCCGGCGGGACGGGTGGGTCCTATCCGTCCGGCAACTGGCCGATGCAGTACGTGTCGGTCACGTCCGGGCCGAGCACGCTATACCTGGCCGACCACCATCCACAGTGCGGGCACAAGCGGTTCGCGCTAAAGGCCGGCGGCGAGTTCAAGTTCCAGATCTATCCGCCGGATATGGGCAAGCCGGGCACGGATTTCGTCATGGACCACGACGTCGCGTTCGGACCCGTAGACGGCGATTGGTTCGACGCCGCCCGGGTCTACCGCGACTGGGCGCACCAGCAGATCTGGATGTCGCGCGGGCCGCTGCACCAGCGCCACGACATGCCCGGCAAGCTCCGCGACGGGCTGGTCTGGGTCCTGCTGAGCGGCGGGCCGGAGCAGGTCGTGCCCAAGGTCATCGCCGCCCAGGAGTTCCTCGGCGTGCCCGTCGGCGTGCACTGGTACAATTGGCACAAGATCCCGTTCGACGACGATTACCCGCACTACTTCCCGACCAAGGACGGGGTCTCCCAGGCCGTCAAGACGCTGACCGATCGCGGCGTCTACGTCATGCCCTACATCAACGGGCGGCTGTGGGACTCCGATACGAAGGACTTCAAGACCGTCGCCCTGCCGGCCGCGACCAAGGACGTCAACGGCAAGCCCTACGTCGAGGTCTACGGCTCGGGCCAGAAGCTCGTGCCCATGTGCCCGACGACCAAGGTCTGGCGCGACAAGGTCTGTCAGATCATCGATCGGCTGGTCAACGAGGTCGGCGTGAACGCGGTGTATCTGGATCAGATCGCAGCGGCCGGTCCGCGGCAGTGCTTCGACGCGTCGCACGGCCACCCGCTGGGCGGTGGGGCGTGGTGGTGCCCGCCGTATTGGCAGATGATGGACCGCATCCAGAAGATCGGCGCGGCCAAGGGTCCCGACGTCTTCTTCACCACCGAGAACAACGCCGAGAGCTACTCGCATAACATCGACGCGTTCCTGGTCTGGAACCCGCGCCGGCCCGAGATGATCCCCATCAACGCCGTCGTCTACGCCGACATGCGCGTGCATTTCGCCAATCGCGTCCATCCGAACGACAGCGACATGGCCTTTGCCATGAAAGTCGGGCGGGACTTCTTGTGGGGGACACAACTCGGTTGGATGGCGCCGTTCTATCTGGAGCCGGCCCACCGGGCCAAGGGCACGTATTTCCGTCGGCTGGCCAAGGCGCGGATGCGGGCGAACAAGTTTCTCGCGTACGGCCAGATGCTCCGCCCGCCGATGATTCGGTGCGACGATGATGTTTCGGCCGAGTGGTTCGGGCAGAGCAAGGTTGATCACACCGTGACCTGGCCCGCCGTCGGCGGCGCCTGCTGGCGAGCGCCCGACGGCCGCGTCGGGCTGATCTTCACGAACTACGATACCTCGCCGCGCGAGTTCACGTTCACGTCGTCCGACGAGGCGGGCAAGCAGATCGGCCAATCGCCGCTATGGTGCGAGTTGAGCGAGACCGGCCTGAGACAGGCGAGCATCAAACCGAAACCCGACGGATCGTACCACGTCGCGTCGCTATCGGGTCGAAGCGTCTTGGTTCTGGAGGTCATACCGTGTGCGTCTGCGGCTGAGATGAGACAGCGACAGAAGGACCTGCCGGCGCCGGCACCCAAGCCGAAGCGGCCCGCGCCGAAGCCGTCAAGGTTGCAGGCCAATCTGGACCTGCCGTCGGGTCCAACGCCCGCCGGCGAATCCGTGCCGGCCACACTGACGATCCAGGGCACCCGACCCGCCGGGACCGACTGGTGCGTTCGACTCAACTTACCCGACGGTTACGCGGTCGAACCTGCGCCGTTGATTCTGCTCGAGCCCGGCTCGACCAGCGAGCGCCGGATCGACCTGATGATTTGCCCGCCCCCCAAGGCGGCAGCCGGCGACCATCCGGTGGACGTGGAACTCCTCCGACGGCTCGGGGCTCAGAACCTGCGGCTCGCCCCGCCGCGCAAGTAGGTCGCTGT
>CAYOGX010000395.1:0-2243 GCA_964403235.1 uncultured Planctomycetales bacterium
CAGCAGAAACAGCGCGACATGTGGCACACGGGCCAGGCGAACTTCAACCCGGTCGCCGACGGCACGTTCTTCGACACCATCGTGTGGCAGACCAAAGCAATGAGCGCCTTCACCCGGAACGGGATGTCCATGCCGTTTTATGACGGCGTGGAGATAGACGGCCTCGAGGGTTTGCACAACATCGTTGTGGGCCAATACGGCTGGTCGTGGAAGTCGCAGATGGGCATGGACCGCACGACGGGCACGACGTTCTGGGCCGGTTTCCACGGCGGCGCCGGGGAGACCATGCAGAGCATCACGACGGCGTTCTCGAACGACGGCACGGAGATTTACGGGACGAACGACGCGATGGTCCTCAACGGGGTGAGCTTCTACTTGATCGGGTGGCCGACGAACACGGGGCCCGGCGACAGCCGCAACATGGCCAGCACCGACGACATGGAGTTCGGCTGGGAGAGCGACATGCTGGCGACGCCGGCCCACTTCCAGGCCCGTTCGCCGGTGGTCGGTCCGGACGGCCGGATATTCTTGCACCAGACCGGCCAGTCGCCGCACGCGGCGACGAGCCAAGCTGGGGTAGGGTTCACTGAGGTGTGGGCGGCCGACACGGCCCAGAACATGGCCGGCCAGGACGTGGCGCTGTACGAGGACGGCGACGTGTTGATCGTGGTCGGCACAGGCACGGGCAACACGATCAAGGCGTGGGACGGCAACGACGCCGTCTCGGGGTCCAACGAGCTGTGGGCCACGGCGGTGACCAAGGGCACGCGGGCGAGTGCCACGATCGACCCGACGAACGGCAACATCTACGTGGGCGCGGGCCTTGACGACACGTACGTGGTCGGTCTCGACAAGGCGGGCAACGTGTTGTGGGACACGCAGCTCTACGACTGGCAAGACGGGGTGAACGAGAAGAATCACGCCATCTCGGCGGGGTGTCTGAGCCACGACGGCGAGACGTACTACTTCCAGACCATCTCGACGACCGACACCTCGGGCAAGCTGTACGCGATCAACACGGCGGACGGCTCGTTGAAGTGGTCGTACGCCACGCTGAGCAAGAACACGCTGTATGAGTCGTCGTGCCCGATCGTGACGCAGAACGGGATCGTGGTCGTGGGCAACAATCAGGGCGACACGTTCTATGCGATCCAGGACGGCGGCCCGGGCAACCCGGTGCTGCTTGACACGTTTGTCGTTGACGTGGGCAGCAACACGGCGCGTGCGAGCGCGACGATGGCCGATGACGGCCTGATGTATCTACCGATCAAGACTACGTGGCTGCCGGCGGTCGGCGGCGACGGGACCGTCCAGAACGTCTATACCGCGTTCCAGCTCACCACGGCGGTCGTGCCCGGCGACGTGGACGGCAACGGCGTGGTGGACGGCCTGGACCTGACGGCGGTACTCACCGCGTGGCTGACTGAGCCGGGCGACCCGCTCTGGAACGACGCCGCGGATCTGGACGACAACGACATCGTGGACGGCTTGGACCTCACCGAGGTGATCTCCAACTGGACCACGGCGTCTGCGGCGGCGCCCGAGGAGGCGTCGGACGCGAAGCCCGGCCGTGGCAAGGGCAACGTCAAAAAGAAGAAGAAGTAGCAGCCGCTGCCCGTGAGGGGCAGCTAGGAAAGTAGCTCTGCCCGGGTAGGGATTTCGGGCAGACAGGCGTCAAAGAAAAGGAGCAGCCCCCGGACCTGGGCCGGGGGCTGCTTTTTCTTGTGCGGCGGGATTGTGGCGCCGGATAGGCCAAGAGGCGGGCGACGCGGCACGTGGACCGGCGCGGTCGAGTGGGACTGGCGGGGCACAGGGGCACGGTGGGAGGCGTCTTGCGCAGCGGCACGGGGGATGCGGAGGAGTTCACTGGCTTGGAGGATTCGGTCGGGTATTCGGTCGGAGGTCGGGGTTGAGAGAGAAAAATATGTGCGAGAAAGTGCTTGACACCGCGAATGATCCGTGGTAGATTGTCGCGAAGCATAAGGGATGCCGGGGGGATTCGGCAAGCCTACTCAATTTAGTGCGCTGGGGTGCCCCTGTAAGCGTTCGGAGGTGTAGCGTCGGCGCTCCCAGGGTCATCGTCGTGACGGCGTTTTCGCCCCGGAGGGGGAGGACCTGAGGTGGTCCATACGTTCTATTCATAATAACTGAAGAACCAGGGAGATAGGGGGACGAATCATGAGACTTGCACTTGCGGTCGCGCTTGTGCTCCTGCTGGTGACGCCCGCGCGGGGCGATGTCTG
>CAYOGX010000395.1:2253-5343 GCA_964403235.1 uncultured Planctomycetales bacterium
CAGCAGAAACAGCGCGACATGTGGCACACGGGCCAGGCGAACTTCAACCCGGTCGCCGACGGCACGTTCTTCGACACCATCGTGTGGCAGACCAAAGCAATGAGCGCCTTCACCCGGAACGGGATGTCCATGCCGTTTTATGACGGCGTGGAGATAGACGGCCTCGAGGGTTTGCACAACATCGTTGTGGGCCAATACGGCTGGTCGTGGAAGTCGCAGATGGGCATGGACCGCACGACGGGCACGACGTTCTGGGCCGGTTTCCACGGCGGCGCCGGGGAGACCATGCAGAGCATCACGACGGCGTTCTCGAACGACGGCACGGAGATTTACGGGACGAACGACGCGATGGTCCTCAACGGGGTGAGCTTCTACTTGATCGGGTGGCCGACGAACACGGGGCCCGGCGACAGCCGCAACATGGCCAGCACCGACGACATGGAGTTCGGCTGGGAGAGCGACATGCTGGCGACGCCGGCCCACTTCCAGGCCCGTTCGCCGGTGGTCGGTCCGGACGGCCGGATATTCTTGCACCAGACCGGCCAGTCGCCGCACGCGGCGACGAGCCAAGCTGGGGTAGGGTTCACTGAGGTGTGGGCGGCCGACACGGCCCAGAACATGGCCGGCCAGGACGTGGCGCTGTACGAGGACGGCGACGTGTTGATCGTGGTCGGCACAGGCACGGGCAACACGATCAAGGCGTGGGACGGCAACGACGCCGTCTCGGGGTCCAACGAGCTGTGGGCCACGGCGGTGACCAAGGGCACGCGGGCGAGTGCCACGATCGACCCGACGAACGGCAACATCTACGTGGGCGCGGGCCTTGACGACACGTACGTGGTCGGTCTCGACAAGGCGGGCAACGTGTTGTGGGACACGCAGCTCTACGACTGGCAAGACGGGGTGAACGAGAAGAATCACGCCATCTCGGCGGGGTGTCTGAGCCACGACGGCGAGACGTACTACTTCCAGACCATCTCGACGACCGACACCTCGGGCAAGCTATATGCGGTCAACACGGCGGACGGCTCGTTGAAGTGGTCGTACGACACACTGAGCAAGAACACGCTGTTTGAGTCGTCGTGCCCGATCGTGACGGAGAACGGGATCGTGGTCGTGGGCAACAACCAGGGCGACACGTTTTACGCGATCCAGGACGGCGGCCAGGGCAACGCGGTGCTGCTTGACACGTTTGTCGTTGACGTGGGCAGCAACACGGCGCGCGCGAGCGCGACGATGTCGGATGACGGCCTGCTCTACCTGCCGATCAAGACCACGTGGCTGGAGGATGTCGGCGGCAACGGGACCGTCCAGTGCCTCTACACCGCGTTCCAGTTGACGCCGGTGCCCGAGCCCGCGACGATGCTGCTGTTCGGCTTCGGGCTGCTTGCGCTGCTGAGGTTTCGGCGCAAGAGGTAGTTGAGTCCGAAAGACCGCCTGTCCCGGAGTCGGCTTTGGGGCAGGTGATGGAAGCAAGTTCAGGTCCCCGGTGTGTCTGCCGGGGGCCTTTTCTTGTGCCGAGGCGTTGTGCGGGCGGGGTGGTGCAGCTTGACGCGGCGAGGTGTCGAGGCGTAGGTTGGCGGCGCAGTCTATTCGGCGCTTGGAGCGAGGCGATGGTCTGGAGCGAGGCGATGGCGAGGCGAGAGCGGCACGCGGTCGAGGTGGAGACGCGGGTGCGGTTTCCTGAGACGGACCGCTACGACGTGGCGCACAATTCGTGTTACTTCACGTGGTTCGAGCTGGCGCGCACGGAGTACCTGCGCGCGTGCGGGCTGACGATCCACGACTTCGACGAGGCGGGGGTTTTCATTCCGGTGCGCGAGTGCTCGGCGAAGCTTGTGGCGCCGGTCCGCTACGACGACGAGATCGTGATCCGGGGGCGGCTGGTGGAGCTCACGCCGATCAAGATCGGGTTTGCCTACGAGATCGTGGCGAAGGGCGACGGGCGCCGGCTCGCCACGGGCGCGACGCTGAACGTCTCGGTCAACGCGGCGGGCACGATCGCCAAGATGCCGGCGCGGCTGCTCGAGGCGATGGGCGGGAAGGTCTGAGCGGCTTGGTGGGCCGCGGGTGCGTTGCACCAGCATGCCACGCGAGCTACTCGTCGCCAGGACGCTTTATCTGTCCACCACGGGTGCGCAGAGCGCCCTTCATCTTCTCAGAATTAGACTTGACACGTTGGAACACGTGTTGATAGGGTGGACACAGCTTTAGACATAGCGCGCGCAAGACCCTAGTATTCAAGTAGATGTGAGGACAGACAGTGAGAACATATGAGAGGACACACCCGTGGCTGCAATTCAGCATGGACCTGTCCCTCTTGTCGCCTCGCGCATGGGCCATGCTGGGAGAGTGCCAGTCCAAGTGCGACCATGTTGCCCGTACCCTGCTTCAGCCTGAACGAGCTCAACGTATGCGTCAGGTCTACTTGGCCAAGGGGCCGCTGGCCTCCGCGGCGATCGAGGGCAATACGCTCTCACAGGAGCAGGTGGAGCAGCACTTGCGCGGAGAGCTGCGCCTCCCGCCCTCTCAGCAATACCTTCAACAGGAGGTGGAAAACATCATCGCCGAGTGCAACCGGATCCTTCGCGAGGTGCGGGCAGGCAGTCCGCCCGAGCTGAGTGTTGAAGGCATCTGCCGTATGAACGGTGCGGTGCTGGCGGACCTCGAGCTAGAGGCCCACGTCCGCCCCGGCGCCATTCGTGACTGTGAAGTGGGCGTGGCTCGGTATCGGGGTGCACCTGCCGAAGACTGCCAGTATCTGCTGGAGCGGCTGTGTTCTTGGCTCAACGACGAGATTCCGGCTCCGGAGGAGAGCTTGCAGAAAGCGTATGCGATACTCAAGGCTGTCCTAGCGCATCTCTACCTGGCGTGGATCCATCCGTTTGGGGACGGCAACGGCCGGACCGCGCGTCTCGTGGAGTTTCAGGTCCTTATTGTCTCCGGTGTGCCAGACCCCTCGGCGCATCTGCTCAGCAACCACTACAACAGGACCCGATCGGAATACTACCGCCGGTTGGACCGAGCAAGCCTCTCCGGGACCGACGCGTTGTTGTTCATTGAGTACGCGGTCGAGGGGTTCCGCGACGA
>CAYOGX010000396.1:0-5336 GCA_964403235.1 uncultured Planctomycetales bacterium
CTACGAAGTCAGCACCCTCGAGGACGTCGTCGAGACCGCCGACATCTTCGTCACGGACTTTGGGGGAACGAACGTCCTGTTCATCACGTCCCGTGCCATCGGCATGTTGCCCACGGACAACGTCGACGCCATTGACGTCGAGATCTTCGTAGACGAAACCTCTGTCGAGGTATTCGAGAACTTCACGCCTGATCTGGTCATCCTGGAAATAAAGCCCAAGGACCCCGGCCCCAGCACGGTCGATCGGGACCCCCCGCCGCTGGACGCCAACGACCCCTTGTGGGGCGAGTACTTCCTAGGCGAGACGGTCACGCTGACGGCCGTGCCGGGGGGGAGCAAAAAGTTCAAGAAGTGGAAGATATGGGATCCCAACGATCTGACGGACCCGAACCTCATGGTGATCGACACCAACAACCCCATCGCGATCGTCATGATGGCAGATCGTAAGGTGACCGCTGTGTTCAAATGCGGCGGGGGCCCCGTGGAGCCGTTCGCCGCGGCCGTCCTGTTGGTGCTCGGATTGGGAGTGATTATTCGCCGATTGAGGTAGGCGTCGTCGCAACGGGTGTATTGATGATGTTTCGGTCTAATCGGACACGGCGGCCGGCGCACTGTCGGCCGCCGTGTCCTTGGTCTGATGTCCCATCCAAGTCCTAGCCGGTGGTGGACTGGCTCGTGTGGTTCGTGGGCATGGGGGCGTAACCGGCCTTGTCGAGCATCCTGGCGACCAGCGACATCGGCAGCCCGACGACGTTTGTGAAGCTTCCCTCGAGCCGCTCGACGTAGGCGTCGCCGCGGTCTTGGATCCCGTAGGCGCCGGCCTTGCCCTGCCAGGCCCCGGAGGCGATGTACCGGTCGAGGACCTCGGGCGACATGGGCCGCATCGTCACGCGCGTGAGCTCGTGGCCGATCAGTCGTTGCTTCCTCGCCGGCCGGAGCACCGTCACGCCCGTGATCACTTGGTGGGTCGTGCCGGCCAAGGAGGAGAGGATGGCGCGGGCGTCGTCGGCGTCGAAGGGTTTGCCGTAGAGGCGGCCCTGGTAGGCGACGACGGTATCCGCTGCCAGGACGATGGGGTCGGGCCGGTCGCAGATGTTGGCCACACATCGGGCCTTGTAGTGGGCCAGGGCCTCGGCGTGTTGCACGGGCGGCGTCTGGGGGGTGTATTCCTCTGGCTCGGCGAGCTGCGGCTGGACGATCTCAAACTGGTATCCGCTGTCCGCCAGCAACTGGGCCCGCCGGGGTGAGGCGGATGCGAGGATCAAGCCCCCTGCGTGGGTAGGGTCCACCGTCATGCTCACACTCCCACTACATTATTAGGCCTTTAGACGTGGCAGCCCATCCCCGGTTGCACTATTTGTCGGATTTTGGCAGGTCCTGACGGTACAGGACGTGTGCCCCCTGTGGGATGTTCTGGTCGCGCCAGCAGGCTGGGGCGTGTAAGATCCTGTGAGTACTGACCTTGTGGACAATAATGGCTGCGGCCGGCGCCCGGTCTTGCCGGACGATCGACACGAGGGTGCCCGGTTCGGCCTGGGCGGGATCGCCCGGTTTCGTCACCGAGGCAAACAGCCCGTCCGGGGTGACGTGGTCGATCTTGCCAAGCTCTTGCACGGACCGGGGTTGCGGCGCCCGGCCAAAGACACGGTCCCACAGCCGCGGTGCCCGGTCGTCGTGGAGCTGACCGGGCGTCTGGTGGATATCGGCCCCGCAATAGGTGGCCTTGACGGTCTTGACGGTCAGGGTGGCCACGACCCGACCGAGACGGACCACGGAAAGCCGTTGACCGCGACGGATCCCAACGTCCTCGCCCGCCGAGACCAGGCAGTAGTTCCCGTCGATGCGGAACACGCGCCCGACGGGTCCGCCCCCGCCGACCGGCTGGTCCAGCAACGCCGCGCGGTCACCGCCCCGGGCCGGTTGGCGGGTGTAGGCCTCGACGATGCTGGCGCGGGTCAGGGCCAGCCCGGGCTGATCGATGATGGCAGTGGCCACGTACGACCCGCCGCGGAACACTTCGATCCGACGGTCGGTCAGGAGACCTTCAGCCGTACCGCCGGCCAGCCAGATGCGCTGCTCGGCGACGTTCGATTCGACCGCCAGGACGGGCGCGTGAACCAGACCGGATCGTCGTTCCGCCGGGCTCGGCCACAGAGAAGCCCGATCGCCTGTCCGCACCTCCGTTCCGGGCGCCAATCGTGTGAGGCGAACGAGCGCTTGGTCTTCGTACAGCTCGATGACGTCGGCCCGAGCGACGGGCCCGCCGGCCCGGTTGACGAGCATGCCATCGCCCAGGAGCAGGCCGGCGTTGCGGCCCTGGTTGAGCCAGGCGGTCCGATGGCCCGGGGCGATTTCGCCGATTCGAGCCGACACCGTCGTCCCAGCCGGCAGGGCGATCCGACAGACACTGGGCAACGTTCGCGACACCACGACGGCCGCGTCGGCGCGGGCGGCGTCCGGTCCCCGCCAACTGAGCCGCACCCCGCACAGACCGGGCTCGAGATAGAAGAGCCGTCCGGTGCCGACCATCTTCCCGTCGGCCAGGAGCAGGGCCGGATCTCCCAGGCCGATGCCCTGACGCTGGCCCACGTCGAGCATGACCAGAGGCTGGTGCTCGACGTGCGCGATCACCTTGCTCGTAACGAAGGCCCCGCCCACGCCGTCCGCTGTGCCAGTCACACCGAGCCAGGCGACCCACGCCATCGCCACGATGTTCCGGGTCAGCGCGCCGAGGCGATCAGCTTGGGGCTTTCGAGTTGACGGGTTCTTGCGACTCATCGGGAGACACGTTCATGGGCGCAGGGTCGCGACGGGCCGAGCGTCCCAGGTGGAGTTCGTGGCGCCTGGCCAGGCGGTAGATGCGCACGGCCCGTCGGCAGATCGGGTAGCTGATCAAGGCCAGGACCAGCCCCCCCAGGACGCTGCCGATCCACAGATCGAGCCCCAGCTCGCCGAGCACCACCGCCAGCTCGCGCCAGAAGGACGGATCGAAGAAGTTGCTCACATGGGCGATCAGACCCCCTTTGGCGGCGATCAGGTTGGCTAGAGTCTTCCGGACGGCCGGGTCGCTCGCCAGCGAGCCGGTGCGGATCATGTGGCCTATCCGCCAGTTCGTGTAATAGAGCGGCACGGCCGTCAGCGGATTGCTGATCCAAACGACGGGGATGGTCACCGCTCGATTGGCCCCGACCAGCGACGCGAGCATCACTGCGATGATCATCTGGAAGCCGAGCGTAGGCGTCATGGTCACGAAGAGCCCGACAGCGACACCCAGGGCGATTCGGTGTCGTGAGTCCTTCACGCCCAGGATACGGTAGGCGATGACGTCACGGATTGTTCGCCACACGAAGCGATGAGGCATCCCAACTCCTCTACGTCGGCCCGGCCTGCCGAATGTAGCATTCTATCGAGCAGCTGCCATCCTGTCAGGTCTTCTCGGCATCCCGCAGCGTGGTCATGACCGCCTCGACGACGCGGTCGATACTGAGGTCCTTCATACAAGCCATCGATTGTGGGCAACGATCCGCCCGCTTCAGGTAGCACGGCGAGCAGGGCAGGTCCAACCGCACGACCGCGCCGGGTTGATGGAACGGCCCGGTCCGCACCGGATTGGTCGGTCCGAACAGCGCTGCCATCGGTCGAGACAGGGCGTCGGCGATGTGCATCGGCCCCGAATCGTTGGTGACGACCAAGTGGGCGCGTTCGATCAGGGAGGCCACCTGGCGGAGGGTCGTCTTGCCGGCCAGGCTGGGCGGGCGGGTCCGGCTGGCGGTTGAGACTGCGCGGCAGGCATCGGCTTCTGCCGCACTGCCGGCCAGGACGGTGGGCAGGCCCCGGTCAGCCGCCAGCCGGTCGATGACGGCCGCGAACCGATCGGCGGGCCAGACCTTCGTCTCCCACCGCGCCGCGGGAAACACGACGGCCAGGTCCCGGTCGGGATCCAGCCGGGCGTCAATCAGTAACTGCCGGACCGCGGACCGGTCGGCGTCGGTGATGGGCAGCCGGAACGTCTTGGGCGTCTGGCCGAAGCCGAGCAACTCGGCTGCGCCCCACATCCGTCGTACCGAGTGCGATTCCAGCGTCTCGAGGGGGTACCGATGGGTGTAGAACAGCCACGCGGCCTCGCGGCCCTCGCCCGGTCCGATCCGCACGCCTGCGCGGCAGGCCCAGGCCAGGAACCCGCTACGAAACAGCCCTTGCAGATCGACCACCAGATCGAACCGCCTTCGACGCAACGACAGGACGTAGCGCAGGAACTCGAGACCGACCGTCGGGCTCCGCCCCAGACGCCCGAATCGCTTGCGATGGAACGGGATGACCTCGTCCAGGGCAGGATGGCCCTCGACGAGCTCGACGAAGGGGTCGGCCACCAGCCAAGCGATGTGGGCCGACGGATACCGCGTTCGGAGCCCGTCGAGCACGGGCAGGGCCTGGACCACGTCGCCCAGGCTGCTCGGCTTGATCAGCAGGATTCGCTGAAATTCGCGATCGGCCAGGGGTTCAGCCATCAAGGCATTGTAACCGGCTTGGGGGGGTCAAAGGAGGCCAACAGACCACCTGCTCGGATGTCTGGCGCCCAATCGTGCACGGCGACGGGTGCCATGGGGAACTCTGCCTGCCCGTGTCCTTTTGTTCGTTTCGGGATGTGGCACGGGCAAAAAGGTTTGCCCATGGCACCCATTCGGGCGCGAAACTGTCTCATCGAAAACGGCGCTAGGGGTTCGCCTCGCGGCGGAACTTCTCGACGTAGCGGTCGCCGTCCTTGCTCTTGGACAGACCCCACGCCCGGATCCCCTGGAACACGAGCTCCGACATGACGGGCGTGTACTTGTCCAGGGACGGGGGGAACTGGCTGACGTGCTTGGCAACCGCCTTGATCTTCAGTTCCATCACGTCAGTGATGTCCACCGTGTAGTTCGGCTCGCTCGCGTAGTAGTAGTACGCCACCGGCACCCGGTAGGGCTTGAGTTTCTCGACCAGCCAGTGATGCGGGTAGTACAGGTGCCACTCGGCCGCGAGAAACGCGTCCTTCGTGATGAACGCGGCCATGCGATGATCGGTCTTGTGCCACCGTTCATGCGTCGAGCCGGGGTCGATGCTGAACACGGCGTCCGGGCGGTACTTCTTGATGAGCCGACACGCCTCGCCGCGGAGCCGTCGCGGATCGGCGTACTCCAGGTCGCCGTCCTCGTACCCCAGCCAGATGATGTTCTCCTTGGGGATGCCCAACACCTCGCAGGCGGCCTCCTCCTCGGCCTTGCGAATGCGGGCCAGCCGTTCGCGCGTCATCTCCAAGTCGCGCGACCCCTTGTTGTCGTTCGTGTAGATGACCACGA
>CAYOGX010000397.1:0-5328 GCA_964403235.1 uncultured Planctomycetales bacterium
CCGGCAAAAGAAGGCGCTGTCAGACGTGGAGTTCGTCTGCAACGAGGTGATCAGCTCGCCGGAGCAGGTTCGGGCGCTCAAAGAAACGCTCAAGAACGTCGATGGGATTCTCGCGATCCATCTTTCCATGGGCATCAGGCAGGTCTTGGCCGGGATCCTGCGCCTCGGCCGACCTACGGTGGTCTTCGCAGCCCCCTATTCGGGGCACGAATGGGTAGGGTTTGGCTCCTTGATGAAGAAGAAGGAGGGCGCCCTGCTCGAGTGCCTGCTGACCAGTGACTACGATCAGTTGGCCGTCGCCGTGCGTCCGTTTCGAGCGATCCACCACTTGCGGGAGGCCAAGATCCTTAACGTGACCGCGCGCCCCGCGTCGCCCGATTTCGTCAAGGCGGTCAGGGAGAAACTCGGAACCGAGATCAAGACCATCGGGCGCCAACGCATGCTGGACGCTTACGAATCGATCAGCAAGGCGGACGCCGAAGCGGAGGCCAAGCGTTGGATCGCCCAGGCCGAGAAGGTCGTCGAGCCCTCGAAAGAGGAGGTCATCAAGTCCTGCACGCTCGCGCTGGCGTTTGAGAAGGTCCTGGACGAAGAAGACGCCACCGTCATCACGGTGGATTGTTACGGGAGCATGTTTCATCGGCTACCGGCCTTTCCCTGCATTGGCTTCACCAGGCTCAACAACATGGGATTGGGCGGCATCTGCGAGTCGGATTTGCAGTCGGCCTTGACGCACGTCCTGTTCCAGGGGCTGGTGGGCAGGCCGGGCTTTGTCAACGATCCGACCGTGGACGCTTCCAGAGACAGCATCATCCTGGCTCACTGCCTGGGCACGACGAAGATGGACGGTCCCGGAGGCGAGGCAGCGCCCTACAGGCTGCGGACGATCATGGAGCGTCAGGAGGGGGCCGTGCCCCAGGTGCGAATGCGCATCGGCCAGAAGGTCACCCAGGCGAAACTTGTCGGCACAGATCTGTTGCTGTGCTTCACCGGCCAGATCATAGACACGCCGGACACCGACAGAGGCTGCCGGACGAAGATTACGGTGAAGGTGCACGGTGACGTGGAGAAGCTGTGGAAGAACTGGTCGCACGGTCTGCACCGTGTGACGTGCTACGGCGATCTCACGAAGGACCTGGAGCGCTTCTGCAGGTTCAAAGGCATCACGATGGTCGACGAGGCCGCCGACGTGCGGGGGTGAGACCTGGCGCGCCCCGTCCTGAATTGTCGTCGGCACGGGCAAGTTCGGAGACTTGCGGGTCGGAACGTTCTCGTGCCAGAACCGAGTGACCGAAAACGACTCTAGCCCCTTGACCGCCCGTAGCCGGTGATGATCGCAACCACCATCAACGGAAACAGAACGATGCCGTAGAAGATGTACGGCGCCTCGTGAGCCCAAGGGAGAACCTGAACGAAGGCGTAGCGCTCGGCCACGTCGCGCTGGATCGCCTCGGCCGCGATGATCGTCGAGGCGTAAGGGAGAATGTAGGGGAACGAGCAGGAGATCGTATCAAGCAGGTTTGCGCTTCGGTAGGCATGGATGCCGTGGCGCTTTCGGAATGCATTGGCGAGCGGCCCGACGGTGATCATGGCCACCGTGTTGACTGACACGCAGACGTTGGCGAACGAGATCAGGATGGCGATGGCGGCCTCGGCGCCTCGGACCGACCGAGCGACCGTGCGATCGAGCCGATCCATGAGTCGTTCGAGCAATCCGCCGGCTGCCATCAGGCCGATGGCGGTGACGAGCAGCAGGGCGAGCACGGCTACGGGAACCAGTCCCATCGCCCCGTCCACGGCGCTTCCGGCCACCGATCCGTCGTGGGTCACATGAAACACGTCACCGAGCCGAAAGACGCCCGAGATGGGCCCGAGGACGATCGCGGCCGCCAGGCCGGCCGTCAGCGCGGCCAGGAAATTCCGGCCCTTGACCGCGACAACAAAGACGATCACCGCGGGGATCAGCATCCAGAGTCCCTTGGGGTCGGCGGTCTGTCTGAGGAGCTGTTCCGCTTCGGCTGTGCTGGACGTAGCTCCCCTGCCTCCGAACGCAAGAAAGAGAAGCGCTGAGATGACGCCTGCCGGGAGCACGTATTTCAGCCTTGACGTCACCACGCCGCCCACGTCCGCCTCTTGGGTGGCGGCCGACACGATCGTCGTGTCCGACACCGGCGCCAGGTTGTCCCCCAGGGCCGCGCCGCTGAAGATCGCCCCCATCAGGGCGGCCGGATTCGCTCCCACGACGATGCCAGCCGGGTACATCACCGCGGTGAAACCGACCACCGTGCCCAGGCCCGTCCCCACGGACACCGCGAAGACGGCGGACGAGGCGAACACGCCGACCACGAAGGTGGCCCCGGTGAGCTTGAGCTGCCAGCTCAGCCACACGATTCCCTCGACCAGCCCCGAATCGGCGAGGATGCCCGAGAACGCGCCCGCCCACAGCCAGCAGACGACCGCCACCGTCGCGGTGCGATTGGCCATCAGCGAGAAGACACGTTCGGTGTAGTCCCCGCGATCGCGGGCGAACGCCATGCCGAGCGAGATCCCGAGGATGGCCGACATGATCATTCCCTCGACGGCAGGGGCACCTTTGATCACCAGGATCGCAGCCCCCACCAGGAACGTCGCCAGTGGGACGATGCTTGTCAGCGGGCCGCCGCGGAATGCCAGCCCGTGGTGCTGAGTTGTCATTGGCATCTTCTCCTGCCGGGTTCACGTTGTCTGCCAGCGACGTGGCATGTCTTGCCTCGGCTCGGGCACCTTCTGGGACCCCTGCGTGCGCCGAGCAGGTGGTCGGTGTCACCCTCAATTCCCCTGCCTGATCGAGGCGGCGCCAATGGCCTTCACGCCTCCTTGCCCTTCGATACCCGGGTCACCATCAGATTGTAGAGCCAGGCGAATATCACGCCACCGATCGCTCCGTCGATGAGCGCCCAACCCAGGCCCACGAGGCTGCCCGAGGGGCTGATGCTATAGCCGCGATAGACACGGCCGATGAGCGTGATCTCTCGCGTGGCGCCGTCGAAGGCCATGATCCACCACGTGAGACACAGCAGGCCGATCCCCCACATCAGCCCACACGTGAGTGCGAACGCCCTTACATCCAGTCTCATGTCCGAGCTCCTTGTGCTCCGGGGCCATCGTACTTGGCGTCCTATAGCCCGTCGCGCGACCGCGGTACGCCATGTTGGCGTTGCGGACCCGCGCCGTTGATGCGTGGACGGGACCACCCGATACGCTCGCAGTTGTCGATCCGCTTCTCGCCGGCTCGCTTCGGGCCGACCAAGCGCGGGCCTACCCGCCGGCCGGGTCATGCCTTCTCGAATCCCCAGGGGGCGCGGTACGTCTTCGTCAGCAAGGCATTGGCCTGATCGTCGTCCCGGAACGACTCGGTCTTCGGGTCGAAGTGCATCACGCGCCCGGTTCGGTAGGCGACCTCACCGAGGTGGACGAGCGCACAGCTCAGGTGGGCGGCTTCGGCGTTGGCGTTGGGAGATTTGCCGCTTCGCACACAATCCAGGAAAGCGTGGACGTGTTCTTGGTTGCCCGCGCCACCGCGCTTCCCCGGTCCGGTCTTCTCCTTTGCGCCGAGATAGGTTTGGAAGTAGCCGCGACGCGAGAAGACCATGTAGCCCTCGGTGCCGTAGAAGATGTTGCCGTTGTCCCAGCCGTGCATCTTGTACGGTGCGATGTTCCGGTTCTCGTAGATGAGCACCTTGTTCTCCGCGTACTGGTAGGCGACGATCATGTTGTCGGGGAAATCGCTCTCGCCCTTGAGGTGGATGCGGCTGCCGTGCGCGGTGATGCGCACCGGATGCGTCTTGACACCAAGCCCCCAGCGCGCCAGGTCGATGTCGTGGATGCCGTCGCCGCCGATCTCGCCGTTGCCGTAGTCGCGATACGAGTTCCAACGGCGGAAGCGATTTTTGTTAAAGGGTTGCTTCGGCGCCGGGCCCAGCCACCTGTCCCAGTCGACCCAGTCCGGCGGCGCCTCGTCGGGCACCGGCTGCGGGTGATGGGCGCGGGGCTCGACGCCCCACGCCTTGGACATCTTGATCTGCCCGAGGATGCCGTCGCTGAGCACCTTGGCCGCAGCGGCCGTGATCTCGCTCGATCGCATCTGCGTCCCGTGCTGGACGATCCGCCGATTCCGACGCGCCGCCTCGACCAGCAGCCTGCCCTCCCGGAACACGTGCGACGCCGGCTTCTCAACGTAGACGTGCTTGCCCGCGTCCAGGGCGCGCACGGCGATGGGGCAGTGCCAATGGTGGGGCGTGGCGACGAAGACCGCGTCGATCGACTTGTCATCGAGCACGCGGCGGAAATCGCGGACCCGCACCGGGTCCTTGCCCTGTAGCCCGCGGACCGTCTTGGCGGCGCGGTCCAGATTTCGCTCATTTACGTCGCTCAGGGCGACCAGAGCGGTCCCGCTGTGTCCGGCGGCACATTCCATCAGGAACCGTCCCCGACCGCCCACACCGATCATTGCGCAGGCGATCTTGTCGTTGGCGGCGGCCTTCCGGACCGTGGCGCCGGGCGATGGCGCGGCGCCCACGGATTCGTCGGTCAATGCGGCGAGTCCCAACGCGGTTCCGGCGGCAAGCCGGCCGGTCTCGGACAGAAACTGGCGCCGATCAAGAGGCATAATGCGTCTCCTTTGCTTGAGTCACTGAGCACGTTCGATCCGGCGCCTCAGCGCCCGGGATAGTCTTCGCCGTTGAGGCTCTTGACGACGGACCGCTGCCAGGCCGCCAGTTCCGATCCCATCCGCTTGGCCCGTGCGGGTTCCAAGTCGATCAGGTTCGTCTTCTCTTTGGGGTCTTTGGCAAGATCAAACAGCGTGTAGTCCGCCGTGCCCGACCTCTTGGGTATGCGGTGCAGCTTGTAATTGCCATCGATCCAGGCCGCATGGCCGGGAAACATCGTGTCCGAGTACCGCTGGGTGATCGTGCCGGCATCGGAAGCGCTCGTTGTCGACGGGGCGGCATGACCACCGGCCTTTTGCGCCTTCGCCAGTGCCCTGAGCAGCTCGGCACTGCGGCGGGGACGGCCTTTGGCCGGGTATTTCCAAAACCCCATCGGCCTGGTCCGACCGACGCTCTTTCCGTCGACCCAGGGCAGAAGACTGACGCCGTCAAGCGGCTTGGGCTGTTGGGGGACCTTCACACCCGCGATCGCCAGGAGCGTCGGATAGATGTCGACGGTCCCGCACGGGACGTCGATCCTCCTGCCGGACGTGATCCGGGCGGGCCATTCGATGATCGCCGGAACGCGGATGCCGCCTTCCCACAAGCTGCCCTTTTGTCCGGACAGGCCGCCGGTGGA
>CAYOGX010000398.1:0-5323 GCA_964403235.1 uncultured Planctomycetales bacterium
AATCCAAGATAGCTGATCGCTTGCTGCAAGTTGGTGATTGTCGACCGCAAGGAGTAGGCGGCGGAGTTGACGGCTCGCAGGACGCGGCCGCTCAATGCGGGGTCCCCTTCCAGCACATTCTTGAGGTCGCTGGCACCGGCATTCGGGTCTCGGGCGACCTCCATCACCTTCAAAGCGACTTGGGGCAGCGTGGACACCTCCATAATCCGATCGGCAACCGCGTCAATCGATTTCGGCGGCTTGGGGACGCAAGGACTATCGCAGCTCGCGAGTGACACTCTTCAATTCCTCCCACCGTCTACTGGGCATTTCAAATCGGCATGGGCCCTAAGACAGGCACAAGTCTTCCCCGCCTCGGCACGATGTCGCGGGGCCCGCGACCGGGCGAATCCAGGGAAGGCAAACCGGCGCGCGTACTACGCTTGGTCTCCGTGCAAGGGCCATTTTGCCAATCGCTAGCCAGCACAAACCGCTACATCTATCGTCTGCCCTGATCGAGAGATGAACCTAAACCGTGCGGTTTTCAGCCCAGGGCTTAGACCTTAAAGTGACGCTGGAGGGTGCAGTCGCCCATCCGCTCGCCGTCGAACGGACGTATCCAACCCACCCCAGGATTCCACATGCAAACGATCCAGCATGCACGGTCCTTTCGCGCCGGGCATCCATCACGCCGTGGTGGTCTGGCCCTCGATCTTATCGGCCTCGACGATCCGGCAGGCCCCGCGCCGTTGCAGCCGGGGCCTGCTTGCGGTAGACATCGTATCGGGTGAATACAAGTAAGGAGTCAGACATGACATACGGCGCGACGACTGGTCTGCTGCCCCGCGCGGGCGAGGCGGAGGCGTTATGGCACTTGCGGCAATTCAGCCGGGCACCCGAAGGGATGCGCTCCCCTGGCCGAACGCTAGCGGCGGCTTTCGTAGCGGCAATAGCCGTTGCGACCGCCGCTCCCCAAGCGGCCGGTGCGGCCCCCATCGACATCGGCTCGCGGCTGGAACTGATGGTCGACGAACACCTGATCGAACGCATGAGCGGCGGGGCCAGGCTGCACCTGCACACGCCCAGGCCGCGCGAGGTCGTGATGGTTCACGACCGGCCCTGGGAAGGCAGCGGCTGCGGCTACCACACGGTGTTCAGGGACGGGGATCTGTACCGGATGTACTACAAGGCCTGGCAGCTCACCGTCCGCGACCGGAAGCTGGTCTTGCCTCACAGCCCGTTCGGCGCATACGCCGAGAGCAAGGACGGCATCCACTGGACGAAACCGGAGCTGGGCCTGTTCGAGTTTGCCGGGTCGAAGAAGAACAACCTCATCTGGGTCGGTGCGGGTGGGCACGACTTCACGGCGTTCAGGGACACGAACCCCAACTGCAAGCCGGACGCGAAGTACAAGGCGGTTGCGAACGGCAACGGCGGGCTGATCGCCTTCAAGTCAGCGGACGGCATCCGTTGGTCGTTGATCCAAAAGGGGCCCGTCATGACCGGGTGCGCGTTCGACACGCAGAACCTGGCCTTTTGGGACACGGTCCGCGGCGAGTACCGCGCCTACGTCCGCGACTTCCGCGAGGGCCGGCGCGGCATCCGAACCGCCACGTCGAAAGACTTCGTCCATTGGACCAAGCCGGTCTGGCTCGAGTATCCCGGCGCGCCGAAAGAGCAGCTCTACACGAATCAAATCAAGCCCTACACCCGCGCGCCGCACATCTTCGTCGGTTTTCCGACGCGCTACATCGAGCGCGGTTGGTCGGAGTCGATGAAGGCCCTGCCCCAGTCGGAGCATCGCCAGCTCCGCTCGAGCGCACACCAACGCTACGGCACGGCGCTGACCGAGGCGCTGTTCATGACCAGCCGCGACGGCAAGACCTTCAAGCGCTGGGGCGAGGCGTTCCTCCGCGCGGGCCTGGGGCACAGGGACAACTGGAAGTACGGCGACAACTACATCGGCTGGCACACGGTCGAGACGAAGTCCGACACGCCCGGCGCGCCAGACGAGCTGTCGATCTACGCGACCGAAGACTACTGGACGGGCAACAGCAATCGTCTCCGCCGCTACACGCTGCGGATCGACGGGTTCGTGTCGGTGCGGGCGCCGCTGAGCGGGGGCGAGTTCGTCACGAAACCGCTGGTGTTCCAGGGCAACAGGCTGATCATCAATTTCGCCACCTCCGCCGCGGGCAGCGTCCGCGTGGAGATCCGCGGCGCCGACGGCAAGCCCGTCGAGGACTTCGCCCTGACCGACTGCCCGGAGATCTTCGGCGACGACATCGAGCGCGTCGTCACCTGGAAGGCCGGCCCCGACGTCGGCAAATTGGCCGGCAAGCCGGTCCGACTGCGCGTCGCCATGAAGGACGCCGACCTGTACAGCTTCCGTTTCCGTCCCTGAGCGATCCGTTCCACGGAAGGATCGTGGCCCCAAGCGGATGCACGGCAGCCGCAGCATCGAGCGTGCGTGCCGACCGCGGCGGCCCGTGTATCGACCCGCGGCGCCGCGATACCTCCTTCGCCTCCGTCCGCTACCAACGGTCTACCGAGACGTGATCCTTGATTGTCGGGGTTCGGGAATGTAACCTGTCTTATGGATGATGTCCGTTGAGGCGGTTCCGCTGCCTTGCGAAGGTATCGCTCTTAAGCATCCTGCCCGCCGGCGCCGAGACGGCACCGTCTCCCGTGGATGTCCCTGCACCACTGCCCGGTGGGATGCAAAGTGGGTCGGGGTTGCTCCCAACGCCTCGCTTCCCGGGCGATTCCGCCGCGGGTGGGTTGCCTCAATCTCGCACGGCCGTCGAAGCAGTTGCAGTGAAGGTGGCGCACCAAGGCCGCCCTGTTCAGGCGTCGCACGCAAGATGTCTCGGCAGGGCGCTTGCGCCGGTAGCTCAGTCGGATAGAGCATCGGATTTCTAATCCGAAGGTCGCAGGTTCAAGTCCTGCCCGGCGTGTTCAAGAACGCGGTTTTTTGGTCCGCTGCCCCGTTCGGTCCCCTGACCCGATGTGCTTGGGACTTGGTGCCGCCCGTCCCCCCGACGGGTCAACATCCATAGGGTACCGGAAAACGACCGCACGGTCCTCCTCGAGGCGTCAGGCGAAATCACATGCCGCCGACCCGCCATCTGCGAAGCAAGGCCAGGGCGCCGAGGGTCAGCAGCGACAGCATCGGTGGTGCCATTCCACCGCCGCCGCACTTGCAGGTGGCCTTTACGAGGTAGTCCCCGTCCATCGTCAGGTAGACGACCTCGTTGGTGTCGACGACGATCTGGTAGAGCGGGTCACCCGAATCGTTCGGGCCCTTGACCGTCCACTTCTTGAAGGACTTGTTGCCGCAGGGCACAACGGCGTCCAAAACGACGGCCGTCCCGTTCGTGTACCGCCGCAGGTTGTCGGGATCGACCACGGGATTGTAGTTGTTGGGGTCAATGTTGTTCGAATCGGCGAGTATGTCGGGCTCGATGTTGAGGTCGCAACAGTCCTTCATCTTGATGGTGAGCGTGCGGTAGGTGTTGGTGAAGGTTCCCCAGCGAATCTCGACGTTGTCGAACTTGGCGTCTGCTGCGTCGCCGTCACCCGCCTGCGGGCCCTGCATCTCGGCGACACCGGATAGTCCCTCTCCCCAGTACTCGTAGGTGTTAGGGTCCCAGGTGGTCAGGATGTGCTTGTCGGGACGCCAGACACCGTCCCAGTCGTACTTCCCGCCGTTCCAGGCCGCCATTCGGAAGTAGCTGTGGTTCGGGTCGCCGTCGGCATCGAGCTGCGCGACCACCCAGAACCCGTTGGTCTCATCCAGGTGGGGCAAGTCCACCCTGCCCAAGCGAATCCGATCGAGTCCGTTCAGCCAGACGCACCGGAAGGCGTTGTCGTCATGCTCCAGGCTCGCGCAGTACGTCGTCCAGGTCACGGGGTCCCCGTGGATGAAGAGCATGGACTCCCCCGTGTTGGGGTCCGAGACCTTGACCCTTGCCATCACGTAGTGCGGGGCAGAGTCGTCGAAGTAGGTGGCACTCGTGTTGGGGTCCAAATCCTCATCGTGCGCGCCCGCCGCGATGAACATGTACATATCCCACGCAGAGGAGGCATACAGTCGCAGCCACCCATCGCTGGCATCCGCCAGAAACGTGTCACCCAAGACCTCCTCGATCGTCCAGTGAGGATTGTCGATATCCCACTGGTTCGGGTCGAAGAGGTCCGGGTCGTTGGGGTCCTGACAGTACTGCCCGTCGTCGAAGTTGTCGTAGTAGTCGGCCAGTGCCGTGGCACAGGACAGCACCAAGAACACCAGCAAGGCTCCTGCTACGACCACCGCATGGAATCGCGTGTTCATCGGCTCGCCTCCCCCCCGGTGACTTGAGAAGTGACCTGACGCCGCCCGTCCCTCCGACGGGTCGACATCCACAGGGCACCAGAAAACGACCGCCCGGGCCTACCCGAGGGGTCAAGCGAAATCACGCGCCGCCGACCCGCTGCCTGCGGGCAAAGGCCTCCCCTGCCGGGCTATCGCCGCCGTCGCAGGCAGACGATTCCTAACAGACCCATCCCCACCGCCAACGGCAATCCCACACCCGAACCGCAAGTGGGCCTGTGCTCCAAGAAGAACAGGGCGTAGATCTCCTTGTCGCTGTCCATCGTGATCACAAGCGGGTTGTCCGTCGCATTCGATTCCGGCACGTCGCCGGTCCAGCCTACAAAGACGTAGCGGTCATTCGCAACAGCCGTCAACGTTACGGTCGCACCACAAAGGTACGTCGGCTGATTCGGGTCCACCTCCACTGTGCCGAGAGGATCCCAGTTCAGTGTGAGCGTCAACCGACTCAACGCCGTCATCCATTCCCACGTCTCGGCGTCATAGCTCCCGTCGTCCCCACCGAACAGGACCGTCACGGCGCGGGCGCTATCGTACGCCATCCCGGGGTAACCGCGTGGCGACGGGCCGGTGCTGCTCCGGAGCGTCCAGCTCGTCCCGTCCCATTCCCACGTCTCGCCGATCCAGCCGCCGCTGTCGCGCCCACCAAACATCACCGTTACGCCGCGGGCGCTGTCGTACGCCATCCCGTGGGCAGCGCGTGGCGGCGGGCCGCTGAAGCTCTTGAGCGTCCAGCTCGTCCCGTTCCATTCCCACGTGTCGCCGTTCTGAGGGCTCCCGCCGAACAGGACGGTCACACCGCGGGCGCTGTCGTACGCCATCGCGTGGCGACCGCGTGGCGACGGCCCGCTGAAGCTCCTGAGCGTCCAGCTCGTCCCGTTCCATTCCCACGTCTCCCCGTCCCAGGCCCCGTCGTCCCCGCCGAACAGGACCGTCACGCCGCGGGCGCTGTCGTACGCCATCGCGTGGGCA
>CAYOGX010000399.1:0-5320 GCA_964403235.1 uncultured Planctomycetales bacterium
TGCCGTCGTTGAGGATCTTGCCGCCGATGATCTGACACTCGAACTGGCGGTGGTCTTGAGCCCGGCGCGACGCCTCGCGGATCAGGGCGAAGGCCTCAGCCAACGTGCCGTTCGATTCACACTCCTGCAGGAACGCGCGGGTGCGACGGCGGTATTCCTTGCGGTAGTATTCCTCCGTCCGGTCCTCCAACGTCAGGCCCCACCACCATCGGTCCAGCGGCCCGACCGTCGCCCGGACGCGTGCGCGCAGCTCGTCGCTCCGCGCCAACAGATCCTCGTCGCTCAATTCACGCAGATCGGCTTCGAGCGGGTCTACCTCGCTGCGGACCCACCGTCGCAGGGCCAACACCGTTCGGTCGTTCCGGCTCGGCATGCAGCGGTACAGGGCGAACGCGTCGATGACCAACCAGGGGATGAACCAGACGCTCAGCGCCATCAACAGGAGATCGCCCTGCCCCGCCAGGGGTCCCGACGCGCCGCCGGCATGGGCCGCCACCGTCGCGCCACCCAGCACTACCAGCAGCGCCGTCGCGCCCACCGCCGACAGGGCCGAGATCCACCGGACCCGGCCCCGGCTCAGCAGCTCCCCCCAAGCGCTCGTCTGGAATCGAGATAGTTGACCGATCGAATCAGGCACGGATCCCACTCGTCCACGGGGCAGGGGCTACTTGGACCGCTCGACGTACTCGCCCGACCGGGTGTCCACCCGCACGCGCTCACCCGTCTCGATGAAGGGCGGTACCTTGACCTTGGCCCCGGTTTCCAGCACGGCGTCCTTGCTCTGGTTGGTGGCCGTCGCCCCCTTGACCGTCGGCGGCGTGTCGGTCACCTCCAGGTCCACCACGTTCGGCAGTTCGGCCGTCAACACCTTGCCTTCGTACATCTGGCAGCTCAGCCGTTCGTTCGGCTTCAAGAACACGATCGCATCGCCGAGCACGTCCTTCTCCAACGACATCTGCTCGTACGTCTCGGTGTCCATCAGCACGAGGTTCTCGCCGTCCTCGTACAGGAACTCCATCTCCTTGGACTCCAAGAACGGCGTATCCAGCAGGTCGTCCACGCGGAACCGCACGTCGAGGAGCTGCCCCGACGTCAGGTTCTTCAGCTTGGCCTGCATGTAGCTCCGCTTGTTGCCTTTGGCCACGTGCTGGGAATCGTGGACCACGTACAACTGGTCTTCGTAGATAACCGTCCTGCCCTTCCGCAACTCGACTGCCTTGATCATGTCCTGCTCCGCCTGCGCACACACTCACACCACACCAGACACTGATTTTCGCAGCCCGACCGAACCAAGTCAACGCACCTCGCGTACCGCACCGTCCAGAATGGATGGCACGGTGAAGGTCCGGCCCTGGAAGGGCCGCGCCTTGGCCGTGTCACCCATGGCAGTGCGCATCCCCACGGCCGAGCACAGCCGAGTGCCTCGGCTTCGCTTGACCATGCCTCCCGTGCGTAGCGCAAGCGTGCCAGCGCACTGCGCGCCAGGCTCGTATGTTTCGGGACAATCTGGTAGATTCCCGAGCAGGATCACGACGATTCGAACGACATGGAACCAGCGACCCCATCACCGTCAGACACCGCGCATCCCTGGCGGGACCATCTGGAAACCCATTGGCGACTCGCGGCGTTCGTGCTGTTCGCGCTCGCCGTTGTGGTCCGGCTGGTCTACGGGCTCCAGATCCGCCACGCGCCCATCCCCGAACTGTGGCGGGGTCCTCAGACGGACATGTTCTTCTTCGTCGCCTGGGCCAAGATCATCGCCGCCGGCGACTGGCTCACCGACCGCGCGCTCCATCCCTACTTCTCCTGGCAGCAGCTGGTCGGCACCCCCGAAGACTGGAACGCGTGGTACGGCGGCAAGACCTTCCACCAGGCCCCGGCCTATCCCTATCTGCTCGCGGTGCTCATCAAGCTCGCCGGACCGAGCCTCTGGTGGCTCTATGCCCTACAATCCCTCGGCAGCGCCCTGACGGTCGTTCTGGTCGCATCGATCGGTCGGCGGATGTTCAGCGCACGCGTGGGGCTGTTGGCTGGCGCGATGGCGGCGGTGTACGGCCCGTTGGTGTTCTACGACTTCGTGGTCTTGCGGACCTCGCTGACGGTCCTGAGCGCGGCGGTCACGGTGTGGCTGTTGATTCGGGCCGAGTCGAGCCGGCGGGTGGGCTGGTGGCTGGCGGCGGGCGTTTCGATCGGGTTGGCCTATCTGCTCCGGCCGAACGCGACGGCGATGCTGGTCCTGGCGATTCTGGCGGCGGTGATGCTGCTGTGGCGGCAGTGGCGACGCCTGGCGATCGCGTGCGGCGGGCTGATCGTGGGTTTCGGCCTGTGCCTGATTCCGCCGGTGGTTCGGAACGTCCGCGTCGGCGCGCCGCCGCTGTCGGTGTCCGCGCTGGGGCCGTCGGCCGTCTACCTGTCCAACGCCGCGGGCGCCCCCGGCACGGGATGGGGCATGGTGTCCGGTTACCCCCAGGCCATGCGACGGACCGGCGGCCGATTCGCCCCGATGGCCCGCGAGGCACTGGCGTCCCACGCATCAATCGCCGGGATCATCGATCTGTACCTTCGCAAGCTGACGGCCTTTTTCCACTACTTCGAGCGGACCAACAACGCCAGTCCCTACTACGCCGAGCGGTTCAGTGGGCTGCTGCGATATGCTGCCCTGCCGTTCTGGCTCGTCCTGCCGCTCGGTCTGGTCGGGTTGTATGCGACCTGGCCCGATCGCCGACGCTTGGTCTGGCTCTACATCGCCCTGCTGGTGCCGTTGGCAACGGTGCTGATCTTCTATCAGACGGCGCGGTTTCGGGTCCCCGTGATAGTAGGGTTGATCCCGCTGGCCGCCGCCGCCGTCGACTGGATGCTCACCCGCCGCACCAAGGCGCCCCTCGCCCTGGTCATCGCCGTCGCGCTCTGCGCATGGGTCCGTTGGCCCGGCGTGTCCGATCCTCCCGCCGTTCAGGAACGGGACTTCGGCGCCGGCGCGAAGGCCCTGGCCCAGGTCGGCCGGCACGAGGCCGCCATCGCCGAGGGCCGAGAGGCACTCAAGCGGTTTCCCAACGGCCCGCGGGCCTGGCTGACGCTGATCCAGTCGCTCCACGAGGCCGGCCGGCTGGAACAGGCCGCCGCCGCCTGTGACGTGGCACTCGAAAGACTGCCCGACCACCAGAAGATCCGCACCCGCCGGGCCGACATCCACCTCGACCAGAACCGCCCCCGTCAGGCCGCCGCCGCCTATCGCGCGCTGCTTCGAGAAAACCCCTACTACGTCTCCGCCCTGATCGGCCTGTCGCGGGCGCTGACGGTCACCGGCCCGTCGCAGAACCCATCCGGCGCGGTCCAGCTGGCCGTCAGGGCCGTCGCCATCACGCCCTACAGGCTCGAGACCTACCAGGCATGGGCCAATGCCCTCAACGCCGCGGGAATGAAGGATCAGGCCATCAAGGCGTTGGACATCGGCCTGAACCGCGCTCCGCCAACCGATCCCCGCCGGGCGGACCTGGAAGAACTACGCGACAGCTTCCGGCAACCGTGACCACGACCTAAGGTCTCACGTGATTCGACGATTGGTACGCCGCGCCACGGAGCCGGCCCGTCCTCGGGCCGGTCATGATTCGAACGGGAACTCGCTACAGATACTCAACCGGCCCGAGGACGGGCCAGCTTTGATAGGTGACGCATCAGGCCATCAAGTGATGAGAGACAGAGCACTCGGGCAGGCCCACGGCCAAGCTCAACCGAGTCCCTCGGCTTTGCTTGAACGTGCCACACCTTCGTTTCGACGTTTCGCGATTTCCCGGCGCCGGGACGGTCATCCGACGAATTTCGCCAGCCGGTCGAGGCCCTTGTCGATCTGCGCCATGCTGGCCGCGAAGCTCAGACGGACATTTTGGTCGCACCCGAACGGCTCGCCCGGCACGACGGCGACATGGACCTCATCGAGCGCCTTGGCGGCGAACTCGATCGACCCGCTCACGCCCAGCTTCGCGTAGGTACCTGAGACGTTCGGGAACGCGTAGAACGCACCGGTGGGTCGCACGCAGCTCACGCCGGGCAGGGCGTTCAGTCGTTGGTACATGTGGTCGGCGCGGCGCTCGAACTCCTGGCGCATCTCCTCGACGCAGCCCTGATCGCCCGATAGTGCGGCGGCCAGCGCGTGCTGGCAGAACGTCGTCGCGCCGCTGGTGTCCTGCGATTGGATCTTGGCCATCCCCTTGATGATCGGCTCGGGGCCCGCCGCGTACCCGATCCGCCAGCCCGTCATCGCGTAGGTCTTGCTGCCGGCGTTGAACGTGACGGTGTGGGCGTACGTCTTGTCGTTGATGGCCCCGTAGCTGATGAATTCCTGTCCGCCGTAGGTCAGGTGCTCGTACATCTCGTCGCTGAAGACGATCAGATCGCGCTCACAGAGCACCTCGGCCAGCGCGCGGACCTCGTCGGGCGTGTACGTGAACCCGCCCGGGTTGCTCGGGTAGTTGAGAACAACGACCTTGGTCCGGTCGGTCAGGGCGGCGCCGATCTGATCGGCCGTCAGCTTGAAGCTGTTCGCCTCGTCGCCCCGGACGAACACGCTCGTGCCGCCGGCCAGTTTCACCTGCTCGGGGTAGCTCACCCAGTAGGGCGCGGGGATCACCACCTCGTCGCCCGGATCGAGTATGGCCTGGAAGGCCAGATACAGGGCGTCTTTCCCGCCGACGGTCACGACGACCTGGGAAGGGGCGTAGTCCAGATCATTGTCGCGCCTGAACTTCTCGCAGATCGCCTCCTTGAGCGGCGGTATGCCGTGGGAGGGCTTGGAGTAGCGCGTGTGGCCCGCGTCGAGGGCGTCCTTGGCCGCCTGCCGGATGTGCGCGGGCGTGTCGAAGTCAGGCTCGCCCGCGCCGAAGCTGACGACGTCGACGCCCTCGGCCTTGAGCGCCGCCGCCTTGGCGCTCACCGCCAGCGTGGCCGACTCAGCCAGAGACCTGGCCCGTTGAGAAACGTGATCGGTCATGACGTAAGCACTCCTACCACAGAGATTCCAGATTGCGTGCGGGAGTGTATGCTTCACCGTCCCGTCCAGCAAGTCCGCCGCGGATCTCTGCGACCACACGTAGACGCACGGGGAGCCCGGGCGTTGCCGACGACGGTCCTACGCTCGTATGATGCTCCGTCCGCGCCGGAGGTGCGCGGCGCGGTTCGTGAGGGACTCCGTTGGCGCTTCAGCCAATCCATACGTCCGTGTTGCTCCGCTGGCAGCAGCGTCTGGTCTCGCTGTACGTACCGGTCTTGCTGAACGCGACCTGCGCCGGAATGACGCTGCTGGTCGTCCCGTTCGAGATCCACC
>CAYOGX010000400.1:0-5319 GCA_964403235.1 uncultured Planctomycetales bacterium
TCCCAACGGCCGGAAGACTGCATGGCGGCGCCGATGGGTCCGACTGTCGCCCGCCGGCGTGGAGGTGGCCGACTCCTGCGTCCACGACCCCGCCCTGGACTTGTAGACTCTCCCTTCCTTTCCCCTTTACTCAGCGAGGCGCCGGGCCAGCTCGACCCACGATGTTGGGTCGAGCTGCTCGGGCCTCGTCCGCGACTCGATCTGGCCGCCCGTCAGGACCCGATCGGCCACGCCCTGACCGTACGCGACGGTCAGGTTGTGACCGAGCGTCTTGCGCCGGTGGCTGAAGCACGCCTTCACCACACCCACGAAGTGGGTCACGTCGCCGATCCGTTGTCGACGGTCCGGGTCCGGGTCGAGCCGGACCATCGTCGAGTCGACGGCGGGCCTGGGCCAAAACGCTTGGGGGGGCACGGCTGCAATCCGGCGGACCGTCGCCAACGCCTGGACGATCACGCTCAATGGCCCGTAGGTCCGACCACTCGGGTTGGCCAGCAGACGACCGGCCACCTCCTTTTGCACCGTAAAGCATATCCGCGCAAACGCCACGGACCCGGTTAGCAGGTCGATGACCAAGGGCGAGGCCACCTGGTACGGGAGATTGGCTACCAGCAGAACGCGACCGTCCCATCGCCCCCGGGCCTCGTCCAGGGCGGCCAGCACCTGTGGATCGATCTGGGTCTTGCTCGCCAGCACGTCGCAGTGGAGCAACGTGACGTTATCGAGATCGGCCAGCTCCGCCCCGGCGATCTCGGCGAGACGACGGTCGACCTCGACGGCGACCACGGCCCCGGCCTGGCCGGCCAGCTCACGGGTCAGCGACCCCGTCGCACAGCCCACCTCGAGCACCACGTCACGCGGCTCGACCTCGGCCGACGCGACCAGCTTCCGCATCAGGTTTCCATCGATGAGGAAGTGCTGGCCGAGCTTCTTGTTGGGTCGCAGGCCCGCACTGGCCAACAACGACCGAATGGTCGTCAGCGTCTGCAACGCGTCGGCGCTCCTTTCGTTGTGTCGTCCGTGGGCTGGACGACTATAATTCCCCTTCACCCAGCGCCCGGCGAAGTGTTTATCATGCCGGACGGGTTCGGACAACTGCCGGGAGACGATCATGCATTCCTATGAGGTCCTGCGCGAGGCGGCCGACGAGGTGGGGGTCAAGGTGCTGGCCAACGCACTGCGGGTCTCGCCCGCCCTGGTTTACAAATGGTGTCAGCCCACCAGCGAGGACGATGCCGACGCCAGCGGCGCCCGGAACCCGCTGGACCGATTGGCCGACGTCATCCGCGTGACCCGCCACACCGAAGTGGCCGCCTGGTTGTGTCATGAGGCCGGCGGGTTCTTCGCACGCAACGCCGAGGTGGACCGCGACGCGCTCGACGTGGAGGTCCTGCAGGCCACGCAGGGCCTGGTGGGCGAGTTCAGCGAGCTGCTGCGCCAAGTCAGCCGGTCCCTGTCCGACGACGAACGCATCAGTCCTGACGAGGCCGACCGCATCCGACGTCATTGGGAGAAGCTCAAGACCACGGCCGAGACGTTCGTCGTCGCCTGCGAGCGGGGACAGTTCGGCCCCCTGCGGGATTCGGACTAGCGGAATCGTCCGGGGGTCGCACGGGGTACCTATTCCAGGTTCGCGTGGCGCTGCCACATGTCTTGATGGTTCTGCCCCAGTCGGTCCGCGAGGCGCATGACGAGGGCGTCGCCGAAAACCAACAGCGACTGCTCGAACAGCGAGCCCATGGGCTGGATGCTCACCGACCCGCTTGCTTGCCGGGCTTTCGGCGTGGGCGCGGGCAGGTGCACGACAAGGTTGGCCTGTCGCGCGGCGGTCGAGTCCGGACAGGCGGTGACCACGGCCACCGTCGCCCCGACCCGGCGGGCGGCGTCGAGGACCCCGAGGATCGTCGGCGTCTCGCCCGATCCGCTACAGACCAACAGCAGGTCGTCCCGCTCGATCTTGGGCGTGGTGGCGTCGCCGACGACGTGGACGGTCCGATCGAGGTGCATCAGTCGCATGGCCAGGCATCGCGCCACCCACCCGCTGCGTCCCAGGCCGGCCAGGAATACGCGGCGGGCAGCCAGGACGGCTTCGATCAGTCGCTCGGCGGACCGCTCGTCCACGGCGGACAGTACGTCGGCGATCTCCTCGCAGATCCGACGGCCGAGGTGGTGCACGTCCATGTCGCCTGGCTCCTGGTTTTGCGGCAGTGTCCCCATCGGTGGCCGACAGGGATGCCCATCAGCCGCGGACAAACGGATTGAATTGCTTCTCGCGTCCGACCGCCGTCGTCGGTCCGTGGCCCGTGTACACTACCGTTTCGTCCGGCAGCGTGTACAGATGCTTTCGGATGTTGTCCAGCAACTGCTGGCTGTCGCTGCCGGGGAAATCGACCCGCCCGATGCTGCCGTCGAACAGCGCGTCGCCGACGATGACGACGCCGGCCTCGGCGCAGTACAGGCTGCGGCCGCCCGGCGAGTGGCCCGCCGTGTCGAGCACCTGCCACTGCGTGCCGTCCAGCTCGAGCGACTGGCCCGGTTCGAGGTAGGCGTCGGCCGATTTCGGCACGACCAGCCGCACGCCGAACGGCGCGGACAGGTTCGCGTTCGGATCGGTCAACATGCAGTCGTCCTCGCGTCCGATCCAGATCGGCGCGTTCGGCCAGGCGTGTAGGATGTGCTCGACGCCGGCGATGTGGTCGGCGTGGCCGTGCGTCAGCACGACCGCGTCGGGTGTCAGCTTGCGGCTGCCCACGTAGGCCAGCGCCTCCTCGGGCTGTGGCGGGAAGCTCGGATCGACGATCCAACACGGTCCGCCGTCGCGCACGGACACGACGAAGCAGTTTTCGCCGAACATGGCTTCGACGAAGGTCTCGATCCGCAATCCCGTCGATGCGTCGGTCATGTGCCAGGCTCCTGTCGTTCACTTGCCCGATCGGCGAAGCTGGTCGAGCAGCGTCTGCGCCCGTGCCGCCGCGTTCGAGCCGGGGTACATTTGGATGATCGCACGGCACTGTTCCTTGGCCTGATCGTACTGCCGGTTGAGGACCAGCCGCTGCGTGCGGATCAGGGCTTGCCGACCGGCCTGTTCGCGTTGTTCGGCCTGGCGGGCCAGTTGGGCCGAGCGGACCTTGGGATCGGCCAGTAGTGTGCGTCTGCGTTCTTGAGCCTCGATGGCCAACCGCGCCGTGCCGTAGGCGGTCTTGATCTGCTGGAGCACGTCGACGGCGGCCAGGGCGTTGCCCTGCCGGGCCAGACGGTCGGCCTCGATCAGCCGTTGACGTCCCGGGCGTTCCAGCTCGACGCGGACCGGCTCGGCCCGGGCAACGACGTCCGGCGGGTGCCACCGCCGCTGGGCCAGGATCGGCTCGACGAGGGCCAACCCGGCTGCGTAGCGCTTGTCCCGGGTCAACCGGCGGGCCTGGTCGATGCGCTCGGTGGACTGTTTGGTCGTCGTCTTGACGAACCAGTCCATGGCCCGTTGCCCGACGGCCGGGTCGAGCCGGTGCCCGATGTTCGGGCGGAGCAGCGTCAACGGCCCGCCGTTGGCCTGCAACAGCTCGATGCTCGCCCGCATCCGGTCGTGATTGATGTCGCGCATGCCGACGGCGTAGAAGATCGGCACGTCGGACCGGGCCGCAACCAGCTGACCCGTCACGCTGGGCGGGACGTAGTTGGCCGTCGCCGCAACGGCCGTCGCCTCGAATCGCTCCGCGTACACCAGGTGAAACGCCATCGCCCCGCCGGCTGAGTACCCCGTCAACAGGACCCGCTGCGGATCGTACGTGACGTGCCGGTCCAGATGCGCCATCATCGCTCGGACACAGGGCAGATCGGTATCGCGCCAGCCGGGCATGTGGTGCTCCGGCGCGGCCAGCACCATACCGATGGGCGTCTTGAGCCGCCGCCAGAAGGCGAGGATCGTCGCCGCGCCCGTCTCGGTCTCGTGCAGGCAAACGATTAGGGGCGGTCGGTCGCTTGGCCTGTACCCCACTGGTTTGCGGAGTAGGTAAAACCCCGCCGACAGCTCGATCCGTTCGACGCGAGTCTTCGTCTTAGCCGACGCGGTCGCAGCCGGCGCGGAGGCGACCGCCTGGGAATGGACAGGGGTTGACAGCGGCCCGAGCGCGATCACGCCTGCCAACAGTCCCACGACGCCGTCGCTACACACACCGCAACTCATTGACACCTACATCAGATCGAACCCGACACCCTCTGGCGTGCCCAAGACGTAGCGCCGGCTTTGCCTGCCGCTTCTTCACCGATACGCCCCGGCAGGCACAGCCGGCCCTACGGGTGGCAGTTCTTCACTTCACCGCTACGGGCCGACCCGTCTGAACGCTCTTGACCTCTGCCTCGGCCACGGCGATCGAATCGGCGGAGCTCCGGGCCGTCACGATCGTCGGCTTGGTCTTCTTGGCGATGCAGGTGAGGAAGTAGTCGATCTCCTCGGTCCAGCCGTCCGACGCCTTGCACTTGAGCTTCCGGATCTTGCCCTTGTTGGGATAGACGACCACCTGGTCGCCGAACCCGCCGCCGCCCTCGCCGGCCCGCATTACGTACTCGAACATGGCCTTTTCGCAGCGAACGTTCACGACCATCTGGAACGGATACTCCGGTGGGAAGCACCACCCCCCCTCGACCATCACGAGCAGATCCTTGCTGTAGTCGTACAGCGCCTCGATGTGATCGACGCCGCCGGACGGGCCTGTCGTCCCGCTGGCCATCACGCGCTTCGGCTTGCCGAACAGGTAGTTGGCAAAATCGATGTCGTGCACGTGCAGGTCGAGGACGGCCCCGCCGCTCAGCCCCGAGGCCATCAGCCAGTTGTCCTTGCTCCAATCGGGCGTGGGCGACAGGCGCTTCAGGCAGGCGCTCTTCGGCTTGCCGTATTGCCCGGCGTCGACGAGCTTCTTGATCTTGGCGTACTGCGGCCAGAACCGGATGCACTGGGCGACCATGAAGTAGCCCTTGGCCTTGGCGGCCACGGCGGCGACTTTCAGGCAATCCTTGTGCGTCAGGGCCATGGGTTTTTCGCACAGGACGTGCTTGCCTGCCTTCAGGGCCTTGATCGACACGGCCGCGTGAATCGACGTCGGCAGCGTGATGTCGATCAGGTCCACGTTCGGATCGGCGATCACGTCGTCCACGTTGCCGTAGCTGGCCACGCCGGTCATGGGCACCTGCTTGGGCCATTCGGCGGGCAGGTTGCCCATCGGGTCGGACCAATTGCCCCCCCGCCGTTTCTTGTCCTGGTCCATCAACGCCACGACTCGGGCCTGGTGGTTCCTGGCGTAGATGTTGTAGTGCGTCCGCCCCATG
>CAYOGX010000401.1:0-5312 GCA_964403235.1 uncultured Planctomycetales bacterium
AGGTGGGCCACCCAACCTTCTCATCTGTTCAAACATTTCTCCAAGCAGCTTAGCGAAGAGACCGCGATGATGGGACCGGGCGCGAGTGATCAGCGGATACGTTCTCCGGGCTGTCACATGACGGCTTGCGTCTTCGGCGTCTGACCGAGGCGTCTGACGTTTTCGAACCTAGCGATTTCGGCCTGGGTCAGACGCAACACGGATCACCTAGGGGGGGGCTGTTTCGGGACGGGACCGGCCCGCTTGGCGGCGGCCTTGGGAAACGCCGGCTCCCCGGGCGGCACGCCGAAGCTGTTGTCCTTCCAGGTGAGGTTTTGTTTGCCGGTCTGGTTGAAGCGGATCGGCTTGCCCGAGGTCTGGTAGATGACGTTGCCCTCGACGTGGTAGCCCTTGCTGCCCTGGTCGAAGAAGATGCCGTTGTTCGGCGCGCCGCCGTGGGCGAACTTGCTGCGGTGGATGTCGTGGATCAGGTTCCCACGGAGCACCGTGCCGGGCTGGTACCCGAGCGTGTAGATCCCGCCGCCGTCGGCCAGCATCTTCATGCAATCGTGAATGTGGTTGTAGGTCACCAGACACTCGCGCTGGCTGGTCGAGGACGTGTTCCACCTGAAGCCGATCGAGATGCCGGTGTAGGGCATATCGGTCACCAGGTTGTGCGTGATCTTCGTGCCGGAAGCATACGCGTCGTAGACGCCGACGCTGCCGTGGTTGACCGCGCCGCAGTTACGGATGACGCAGTTCGAGATCTCGTTGTTTGCCGGTGCGTCGGTCGGGTCCTTCCAGTCGGCCGACAGGGAGGCGTTGCCGACGAAGTCGATCCGCCTGCTCTTGCCCCCGCCCCGCCAGCCGATCATCACGCCGTTGCCGCCGACGTCGAAGATCTCGCAGCCGACCACCTTGTTGCCGCGACACCCCGCCCCGAAGCCGACCCCGCACGCCCCGGTGTGGGCGATGCGGCAGCGGTCGAGCTGGCAGTCCGTCGCGTGCGAGAACTCGATGGCCAGGGGTAGGACGTAGGTCTCCTTCTTCATCTGCGTGCCGTGGTGGCCGGCCTGGATACCGAGGTAGCCGAACGTCGGCAGCGGCCATTCGGTGTGCTCAAACGTCAGGCCCTCAAATCGGATGTTCCGAACGGGGGCATCGGGTCGCCCCGCCACGACCACGAGCTGCTCGACTCTCGGCGCGACGAAGCGCCGGTTGTTGGGGTTCTCGTTCGGCCCGGCCATGTAGGTCAGCGTGCCGGCGGCGCGGTCCAAGTACCACTCGCCGGGCTGATCGACGAATTCCAATGCGTTCTCGACGTAGCACGGCTTGTGCGGGCTGGCCGTCGTGGCGTTGCCGTGACCGATCCACCCCATCGGGTTGGCCAGGCGGACCGTCTTGCCCTGCGACGAGACGATGGACACCCGCGAGATGGACCAGTTCTGGTACATCACCAGCTCGGCGTCCTTGCCCGCCAGGTCGCCGGCGCTGGGGGCCTGGTTGAGCTCGATCTCCTTGACGTCCTTCGAGACGCGCTTGACACGGAGCAGCTCCGGCGCGTTGGGAAACCGCCCGCGCGGCAGACGGACGCCATCGGCGAACAACTGGCGGAACCGCCACTTGCCCGACTTGACCTCGGGCAGTTCGACGACCCACTTGCCGTCGCCTGCCTTCTTCCAGCCGTTGATGACGACCCCGCCGCTGATGACGGGCGTCTCGCCGGGGGCCGCTGCGTACGTGATCGCGTGCTCGGCCGTGCCGGCGTCCTGCGGCCCGAAGACCAGCGGGTCGTGGAGTATGTACGTCCCGGCTTGCACGATGACCGTGACGTCCCGGGTCAACCCCTTGCCGACGAGCGTCCGCACGGCGTCACGGGCCTTGGCAAGCGAGGCGAACGACGATGGCTTGGTGCCGGGGTTGGCGTCGCTGCCGCTGGGTGCGACGTAGAAGTCCGCGGTCTTGGTCGAGGAGACCGGCTCAGCCCCCAATATCAGCGAGACAACCATTGGTATCAGCATGGACGTGGTCATGGCCTTTGCTCTCCTTGTTCTGCGCGCAAGCACCATAGCCGGACGGGTCGTGGTTGTCACGCCCTGCTGCGGGGATCCGCGGAATCCGGAGGCCCGTGGCCGCTGGCCAGAAAATGTATCGCCAATAAAATTGTTTCCTGGCGCTAGCTATGATGGCCTGTGTAGTGTCTAGTATGGCAGACCGAATACCCGAAGGACGGCAAGCGGTTGCCACCTGTTGCGGGGTTCGGCGGGCCTCTTGAAAAAGGAGAATTATCATGACGAGGATCTATTTCTCAGCCATTGCGATTGTGCTATGGACCGGAACGACGGTTCTGGGGGCATCGGCCACGGCGTCGTCGGTTGCCACCCGGGGCGGGTCGAGTAGTGCGACCGCTCGAGCGACCGGCAACGCGGACGCGACTGCCTATGCCGGCGCGACGAACGGCGGCAGGGCCATCGCGGATTCGGTGGCCACCGGCAATCGGCGAGGCTATGCCGCGAGCGACGCGGTCGCGATTGCTGATCGTGGGCTGGCGGTGAGCACCTCGCGTGCTGATGCCCGCGGCCGGTTCGGCGGGCGGGCGATCGCTACGAGCGAGAGCCTAGCGGGTGCGATCGGCGGCGTGGCCATCAGCAACAGCGACGCTAACGCCCGCGGTGCTTTCGGTGGCGTGGCGCGGAGCCGTTCCTACTCGACGGCCCTAAGCCGTTGGGGATGGGCCCAGAGCGACAGTCGCGCGCGAAGCCGCGGGTTGTTCGGTGGTCGGGCGACGAGCATCAGTGATGCCCTGTCTGACACGCACGGCGGGGTCGCCACGAGCCGCGTCCTGTCGGACAGCCAGGCGGGGTATCGAGCGTCCGCGCTGGCCGACGGCCTTGGCGTGAGCATCAGCGGTCCGCATCGGCGGAGTAATGCGGATGTCCGGGCCTTCAGCCGGTCCAGCTGGTTCGGGCGTGGCCAGTCGCGGTCGGTGGCCGTCGAGATCCGACCGTAGTCTGAGGGTTCGTCACACGGCGGCCGGTCGGACTCGAACCGGACCGCCGTGGATCAATGGGGCCTGATCTGAACAAGGAGACAAACCATGAAACGGTTGATCTCATACACAGTGGGGTTGATGTTCGCGGGGGCCGGTGGCGCAACGGCGTGGGCGGGTCAAGCGTCCACGCAAGCCTGGGCCCGAAACGGATGGGCCGCTGACGGCGGTGCCGCGGGTGCGACGGCGAATTACGATGGCCGGGGCGGCCAGGCGTTGACCCGAACCCGCACCAGCACGGGACGCGTCAACCTGGCCAGGGGATTGGCCGTCGGGTTCGACCGCGACGGGATGGACGTATCGTTCAGCCACGCGATTGCCGGCCGGATCGGGCCGGCCTACGCGGGGACGTTCAATCTGAGTATCGGGCGCGACGGTCGGGTCACCGGGAGCTACGGTGGCGCGGTGGCGCAGGGAGGGCGGGCCAAGTCGGCCCAGGCGGGCGGCGTGACCCGATCTGACCGGCGCGGGGGCTCGGCCCAGGCGACCGCCAGCGGGCAGACGCTCGGCGGCGGCAACGTTCGGGCTCAGACGCGCTCGTATGACCGCAGGCCATTCCAGCTCCGGGCGAGGCGACTGGTCCGCGTGCCTCGCTTCTGGAGACGGTAACGGGCAAGAGGCCCCTGTCCCGCCAACCTTGGGCGTCTCGGGCACCTGACGTGCCCAGGCGTCACTTGGTTGGCGGGATGAATTTGTCAAGGGGCAGTTGGACGGTGCGGTTCTCGATGGCGGACGTGTAGATAGCCAGGATCAGCTCGACGCTCTTGCGTGCCTCGCGTCCGGGGCAGGCGAGCGGCGTGCCACGTCGCAGGTGTCCTACGATGTCCTCGATGACGTTGGCCGGTTCCCAATCGGGCCCGGCCGGTTCGGTGGCGGATTCGTCCATCAACTTGAAGTACTCGCCGTTGACCGTGCCGAGGGCGGCCGCACCCTTGGGGCCATGGACCTCGATCTCGAAGACGCGGTTCTCGGGGAATGTGGTCGTGCCGACGACGACGCCCAGCGCGCCACTGTCGAACGTGAGGGTGGCGACCGCGGCGTCTTCGGTCTCGATGTCGTGGTTGAAGATGCCCATCCGCCCGTGCACCTGTTTGATCGGCCCGCCATACCACTGCAACAGGTCGATCAGGTGCACCGATTGGTTCATCAAGGATCCGCCGCCGTCGTACTTCCAGGTGCCGTGCCAGCCGACAAAGTAGTCGTCGGTGCGGTACCACTTGAGCCGGGCCTCGAGCAGGATCAGCGGCCCGAACAGTCCGGCGTCGAGGGCGCGGTGGACGCGGCGTTTGGTCGGTTCGTAGCGTTGGTCGAAATCGCACGCGCACATCACACCGGCCCGCTCGCACGCGGCGATCAGCTCGTCGATGGCCTCGAGGCGGATGTCGATGGGTTTGGTGCTGACCACGTGCTTGCCGGCCTGGGCGGCGGCGAGGCCCATCTCGGCGTGCATCCCGCTGGGGGTGAGTAGAAAGACGACGTCGACGTCGGCGCGCTTCAATAGCTCATCGTAGTCACGTATCCACTCGGTGTCGTACTCGGCGGCGGCCTTCCGGCCGCGCTCCTCGTCGAGGTCGCAGACGGCGGCTAGACGCGCCCCGGGTGTTCGCGCGCAAATGCCCGCCCGGCCATGCCCCATACCGAGTCCAACCACGGCGAAGTTCACAGGCCTGTCGTCATCATTCATGGTGGTTACGATCCCCACGGGGGTCGGCGTTGAGACGTTCCGGCGTTTTGACGTTTCGACGCTTCAGCGTTTCACCGCCGGGCGCCGGGTTCGGCGTCGGGGGCCTCGTAGCTCGCTCGATCGGTCAGGACCCGAATCCGTTCTTGGGCGAATCGGATGTTGGCGCGGTTCGGGCTGGACTGGACGACCTCCTTGTAGAGCGCCATGGCCCTTTCCCGATCGCGGAGTCGGCGGTCGTATAGGACGGCCATGCGGAACTTGGCGGGCAGGTCGGTGTTGGGGTTCCAGTTTAGGCAGCGTTGATAGCAGTTCAGCGCGAGCTTGTATTCCTTGTGTGTGTCCGAGGCGTAGATCTCGCCGGCGTAGAAGGCGGCGTCGTCGATCTTGTCGCTGTTGGGATGTTCGTCCATGAGTCGGCGGTAGGCATCCAGGGCCTTTTGGAGCTTGGCCTTGCCGCCCCCGAGCATTCCGGCGAGGCTGGTGGCCTCTTGATGGAGCTTACGTGCCTCGTCGTAGAGGGCGTTGGCCTGCGAGAGGCTCTCTTTGGGCTCGTGGCGTGTGCTGGCGGCCACGGCATCGCCGAGGTAGGGATAGCGGGTG
>CAYOGX010000402.1:0-5309 GCA_964403235.1 uncultured Planctomycetales bacterium
TACGAACCCGATTGCACGATCCTCCCTGGCCTGATCGACACCCACACGCACTTTCTCTGGACAGCGTTGAGTCTGGCTGCACTCGATGTGAGCGCCGCGGACGATCACGCTGCCTTGCAAAGTATCGTCCGTGAGGCGGTGGCCTGACGGCCCGGTGAACTGGTTCGGGTCGAACGGCTTGAACGAGGCCCGCCACTTGGCGAGCTGACGTTCGAGGCGGGCCAGCTCGCGTCGCCTCGTGCCAATGAGATTCTTCTCCTCGCCGGGGTCGCTGGACAGGTCGTACAGCTCGTTGCGCTGATCGGAACGAATGATCAGCTTCCAACGTTGATCGAAGACGGCCCGGAACGCGAGCATCCACCGGGACGGATCGAACGTGGGATCACGGCGCCGAACCACGTCAAACGCCCAGCGGGGCGGGTACAGGTATTCCGAGAAGGCGTTGCGGTAAACGCTCTGGGGCGTGGCCTGCAAAGCTTCCCCGAGCGGTCTCGCCATGACCTTCGCCGATTGCCTCGCCTCCGCGCCGACCCAACCCAACACGCTCGGAAACAGATCGCTCGTCTGCACCAGCCGATCCACACGTTGGGGGGACAGGACCCGCGGCCAACGGATAAGCAACGGCACGTGGACGAGCGTGTCGTAGATGCAGAAGTCATGTCCGATCAACTCGTGGTCACCGAGGTTCTCGCCGTGGTCGGCCGTCAGGATGATCAGCGTGTCATCCAGGTTGACCTCCGCGCCCAAGACGTGCATCAGGTCGGCAAAATGATCGTCGAGCTCGCGGATCCGTCCGTCGTACAGGTCCGAGAGGATCTTCAGGTCTCGTCGACTATAGACCGATTTGCGGGCCAGGCAGTACAGGAAGTTCGCCTCGAGGCTCTGGTCGATCTGGTACGAACGGGCCAGATCCTCCGGCTGAACGAATGCCCTCCGGTAGGCCCGGGTCGGCTCGTACGGTCCATGGGGTTCCATGTAGTTGATGAAGAGCAAGAACGGACGCGTCCGGTCGCGGCGGCGAAGCCGCTCACGGACGAGGAACGTGGTGACGTGGCCACCGGCATCGGCGACAAACCACCGACCGAGCGGGGAACCCAGGGGCCCGCCGCCAGCCCACACGTACTTCGCGAAGGCGTACACGCTGTCCCGCGTCGCGTAGGACAGCGCGATCGGCTCGCCGTACCACTCGAAGCCCTGCGTCAGATTCGTCCCGGGCGAGACGTGCGGGTTGTTAGACAGGGCGATGGTCTGGTAGCCGCAATCACGAAGGATCTCGGCCAGTGTCACAAAGCGATCGTCGAGCCAGATCCGGTTCCAACCGACGCCGTGTTGCGAACGATACAACCCCGTGAAGATGGAGGCGTGGGCCGGCTCGGTCCACACCCCGGGCGAGACGGACCTTTGAAACTGCACGGCGTCGGCCGCGAAGGCATCGATGTGCGGGCTCGTCGGGCGAGGGTACCCGTAACAGCCGAGCCGATCGGCCCGGAGCGTGTCGAACACGACGAGGACGACATCCGGCGGCCTACCCGCGGAACGGCTCGCCGGTCTGGCGAACTTCGGCGGCCAAAACCCTTCGGCAGACCTCACACGGGACCGCCCCTGCCACTGGAGGCCTAGCGAGGCGATCATCAGCGCCGCAGCCAACCAGACGGCGATCCCCGCGACACCGGCCGCAGAACGACCCAACACCGTCGGACGGAGGCGCGTGCAGATCCACGCCGCCGGCAGCAAGATGCCCACCCCCACGGCGAACGCCGCTGTCAGGCCGACGGCCCCCCGCGCCAGGCTGACCCCCCTGCCGGCAAGGTGGCCCCAGCTCACCATGACGCCCAGACCGACAACGAAAGCGGCGCAGGCGAGCGGCCCAGGCTGGATCCTCGCTCGGACCCCCGGGCGGCGCCTCGCGATCAGCCCACCCAGCACGCAAACGACGGTACACACGGTCACCCAGACCGCCACGTGGGATACCAGCGAGAAGCTGAGCACCTCGAGCCACAAGCGGGTCGTCATCAGGCCCCGGTCGGACCACAGCCGGAGCACGGGCTCGCCCAGCCCGACCATCATCCCGCCCACCAGACCCGCGACCGGCCCGGCAAGCGCCCAGGATCGGCCGACCCAGGGTGAGGGCGGCCCAACGGTTCGTGTCTCGCCGGGCGCCGCGGATGGTTCTTCGGTCGGCATGGGCTCCTCGCTGGGCGAAAACGCTGTCCCTACTGGCATTATACTGATACAGTCCTGGACGAACACGAAAGGACGACTTGACATGAACAGGTTCGAGGGCAAGGTCCTGTTGGTGACCGGTGGGGCCAGGGGATTGGGGTTGGCGATCGCCAAGCGGTTCGCCGACGAAGGGGCCAATGTGGTCCGCCTCGACAACAATGAGGACAACCTGGCCGGCACCTGGACCGAATTTCCCGACGCAGACCGGCTCCACGACGTCGTCGCCGACGTCCGGGACGGCCGGCAGATCGACGCCGCCGTCCGACAGGCGGTCGATCGGTTCGGTCGGATCGATATCCTGGCCAACGTGGCGGGCGTGGCCTATCTCGAGTCGTTTCTCGAGACGACGACCGAGCAGCTCGACCATATCCTGTCGGTGAACGTCCGGGGCGTGTTTCTGGTCGCCCAGGCCGTTGCCCGGCAGATGGCCGAGCAGGGCGGAGGCATCATCATCAACATGGGCAGCAAGAACGGTCTGCGCGCGGAGGTCGGCTACGCGCCCTACAACGCGAGCAAGGCGGCGGTGGTCCTGCTGACCCAGACCATGGCCGTCGAACTGGCACCGAACGACATCCGTGTCAACTGTGTGTGCCCCGGGTACATCGTCACGCCGCTGGCTGAGGAGATCGATCCGCCCGAGTTCATGAGGTTCTACGCCAAGCGCTGCGTGCCGATGAACCGGCTGGGCAGACCCGAGGAGGTGGCGGGCGTGTTCGCGTTCCTCGCCAGCGACGACGCGTCGTTCGTCACCGGTCAGACGATCATCTGCGACGGCGGCCAACACGCGCACGACGGGCGGAAGATGGACGTGTGGAAGGGACCCTGACGCGGGTCCTGGCGATCCGGCTGTCTGTTCCGAGGCGCGGGCCCGTCAAGCGCTCCCTTACGGTCGCGGCTCGGTTTGCGCTTGCCCGGCGGTCAAGGGTGTACGTGCGCTATGCGTGACGAGATCACCGTTCCTGCTGTCGTTGGGCTTCGGTGGCGTCGGCGAGGATCTGTTTCTCGCGGCGGGTGAGCGATCCGATGCCGCGCTCGTGGACCTTGGCCAGGATGCGATCCACCTCGAGCTGAAGATCCCGCTGGCGTTTCATCTTGCGTTCCCAGGCCCCGCGATGGGCGTGTTCGCGGCGGCGCTGGAGCCAGGACCATCCCCACAGGCACCAGGCGGCCCCAAACGCCATGCCGCCCAGGTGGGCGGCGTCCCCACCCGCCCCTTCGTGTCCGCCGGCGAAGCCCGCCAGCAGGTTCAGCACGTAGATCGCCACCAGCAAAACAGCCGCGACCCGGATCGGCACGGGGAAGAACAACAGGATGATGATGAACTGCGGCATGAGCACCGCACAGGCGGACAAGAGGCCCAGAACACTGCCGGACGCGCCGACCATGCCGCGGTTGGGAAGGATCCCGACGGCCACCAGTACGGTGAACAGCACGGCCCCCGCCACGCCGCAGACCGTGTAAAACGTGAGGAAGGTCCGGGGGCCCCATCGCGATTCCAGCGGCGAGCCCAGAAAATACAGACCCAGCATGTTGAAGAACAGGTGGAAGGCACTCGTCGTGCTGTGCAGGTACTGATACGTGATCAGCCGCCAGAAGTGGCCCGTCAGCACCCCACCTCCGGTCACGAGCGTACCGTCCAGCGGCGAGCGGATCTCCCAGGCCGCCATCATGAAGTAGTAGCTAAGAAAGTACCGCAAGCTCGCCGAGACCGCCGTCAACACGAACACGGCGATGTTGATGACCAGCAAGTACGTGACCACGCGCGTGGGCTTGGGCAGACCAATGCTCGTCCCCCTGCCTTGGGGGGACCAGCCGCCGCCGTCATCGTCTGCGTAGGGCCTGTCGCGCCAGCTCATCGACGATCCCTGCAAGGTAAGCCGTCATCCGCCGGTTCGGCGAACCACCGCACAAGTCAAACGATTATACTACGTCGCGACGCCCGTGTTTAGCCAATCCGACCCCGGCCGTGTAAGCGACCGGCTGCCCAGGTGCGAGACGCCCGTCTCGCACACGAGGGGGCATCCAGCCCGGACGGGTCCGTCGCGGGTGCATCTTGATTTCAGTGGCGAGGGGTGGCACGGTCAAGCGACGCCGAGGAACGAGGCTGAGCTTGGCCGTGGGCCCGCAGATGATCTCGGCAACATGGCCAAGGTCCGACCCTGCCGGGTCGTCCCTTGACCATGCCACACAAACGCCACGATTTTCTGGATGCACCCTCCGTCGCCCGGTCTGGGCACCGTCGCTTGATCTGACGCGGCCAGATTCCTATGCTAGGGTATCGCGACGAGCGGGGCTGAGCGGCACGGACCGACCAGCCGTTCACGGCCTCGCCCGCAACGGAAAGTGCGTCCTGAATCGCCCCGGCGCGGGCCTCAACCGAAGACAGCGGAGTTGGCAAGACATGGGTTCTGAGAATCAGATTTTCGTCGACAACGGCGACGGTACGGTGACGGATACGAAGACGGGACTGACGTGGCAGAAAGGCGACGCCGGGCCGATGCGGTGGGAGCACGCCGTCGAAACGTGCAAGAACCTGTCGCTGGCCGGCAAGTCCGATTGGCGGCTCCCGACCCTAGAGGAGCTGAAGCGATTGTTTAGATCGCTCTCCGACGACGAGCACGTCCTCGACCGGCGGTTCGAGCCGTTCGAGTGGAGCGGCCAGTGGTATTGGACCAGCAAGGTGGTCGATCCCTACTACGCGGCATACCTGGTGAATTTCCGGGGGGGTGCTCTGCCGTGGCAGACGAAGAACGAGACGTTCTACGTCCGCGCCGTCCGCTCGCCGTCAGACAAGTAGCCCACGCATGCGACCGGCCTGCCTACCAGGGAAACGTCAAGAAGTCCGCTCCCCTACCGTCGCGGCTCGGGTAGGACCAACTGGAGCCCGTCATAGGCCAACGCCATGCCCTCTGGGAGCCGACGGTTCGTCGGCCCGTGCATCAACTCGTGGGCGATGTGGGTGAACAGTGTGCGTCGCGCGCCGATCCGACGGGCGCACTCGACGGCCTGGTCCAGATTGAAGTGCGTCGGGTGCGGCCGAATCCGCAGCGCGTCGAGGACGCGCACGTCCAGCCCATCGAGCAGCG
>CAYOGX010000403.1:0-5309 GCA_964403235.1 uncultured Planctomycetales bacterium
TTCGAACGGGGATTCGCGTCCCCCACGGCTAAAGCCATGGGCCACCCATGGAAGATCTCCCAGGGACGTACTGTTCAATCCTTGCTGCAGGTAGCTTAGCGTGATTTCTCGGCGGGGTGAGGACCTATCCGAGACGCGACGGTGAGGGAGCGACCCGGGATCGTGACGGGGCATCGAGCGATGACTGCCGTGTCTTCTCGTTTGATCGCTGTTATTGCGTTCGTCCTGACGGCCGGCGGTGCGTCGGCTGGACCCGCCTCTCGACCCGTGGGGCGGACGGTCCGGGTTGCGGCCGTCCAGATGCGGCTGCGGCCGTTCCGCGACAAGGCGGCATATGCGGCCACCATCGACCGTTGGGTCGCCCGGGCCGTGCAGGCCCGGGTGGAGTTAGTCGTGTTCCCTGAGGACGTTGGCCTGCCGCTGATGCTGCTGAGCGCGAAACGCGCCGACGGACCGGCGACGGCTTCCGCCCCGAGCACGAGCGTCGCGTCGGGCAAGGCGTCGGCCCTGCGGACCGTCATGGCGATGGTGAAGGAGCACATCGATGAGATCCGGCCCATCGTCGAGCAGACGGGGGGTTCGCCGCTCGAGGCCCTGGGCATCTGCCTGGCCCGTCGGACCGGGCCGACCTACCAACGCGTCTTCGCCGAGGCCGCCCGCCGACATCGCGTTTTTGTCGCAGCGGGGAGCTGCCCGATCGTCCAGCTCGACGGGTCGAGGCCGAGAGTTTACAACGCGGGATACGTCTTCGATCGTTCTGGCCGGCTCCTGAGCACCACACTGAAGGTCAACCCGATTCCGTTGGAGCGGACACTGATCGGCATCAGCCCCGCCAAGGGCCACGCGCCGCCCGTAGTAAGCACCCCCATCGGTCGCGTCGGGATGGCCATCTGTTATGACTGCTACTTCCCCGAGCTGATCGCGGGCATGGGAGGCAAGGGCATGCAGATCCTGGTCGACCCCCGCGCCGATCCAGGGCGTTGGACCGAGGAGCAAGCCCGCATCTCGAGGGCGACGGGGCTGTGGCAGCGCGTTCAGGAGAATGCGTGCTACGGCATCGAGTGCTTCGCCGTCGGCGGATTGCTGGGGATTCGGTTCGAAGGCCGGACGCAGATCATCGCACCCGCCGCCTTGACCCCTGACGGTCGCGGCGTGCTCGCCCAGGCGCGGACCGTCGACCATGAGGAACTGGTCGTCGCCGATCTCGACCTGGCCGCACTGAACCGGTTTCGCCGATCCTCCCCGTTCAGGGGTAGGGCAACCACGGAGTGATGGTCTAGCCAGGCCATGTGCGGACGAGTGGCACGGTCAAGCGAAGCCGAGGAACTCGGCTGAGCTTGGCCGTGGGCATACCGATCGCCCGGCGAACACGGCCAAGGCACGACCCTAACGGGTCGTTTCCTTGACCGTGCCACCCGATCGTGGCCGCCTCGCCTTGTCGGGGCGCTTGTTCGCCGGTACGGTCAGCAACCTGCTCCACGAACAGTCCGACTCAGGAGTGTGCTTGCCATGCCCTATTTTCCCGAACTGCAAGACGAGTTCGATCAGGTGCGTCTGTGGCTGGACGTTCGGCACGAGCAGGCGGGCCACGAGGCCGCGACCGTGCGTCGCGAGATGCTGACCAGCTTGAAGCGGTGGCGTAGACAACTCGAACGGGCCGAACCCGGACGCGAGTCGCAGTCCAACGAGCCGAACGGTCTACGGGCCATCCGAGCGCTGCGTCCGAAGGGGCCGCGAAAGCTCGAGTTCGACCTGACCGAGGCGCAGCTTCGCGACCGGCTCTTGGGCGCGTGGTTGGGCCGGGCGGCTGGATGCATCTTGGGCTGTCCGGTCGAAGGGCACGACTCAGCCGTCATGGAGGCCTACGCCGGACAGATCGGCCAGAAGTGGCCGCTCGAGGATTACTGGAAGACCTGCTCCAATCCCGACCAGCCCCGCTACCGAAGCCGCCGGCGCGACTACACCCGACCGCACCTCAAGCGGATCGAGAGCGACGACGACCTGACGTACACGGTCCTGGGGCTGTTGATCCTGGAGGACTACGGCCTGGACTTCACCATGCAAGACGTCGGCCGGGCGTGGCTGAAGTACTTGCCGATGGCGTGCACGGCCGAGAAGGTCGCCCTGGAGAACCTGCGGGCCGGCGTCAATCCACCCGCCACGGCCATTCGGAACAACCCGTTCAACGAGTGGATCGGCGCGGACATCCGCAGTGATCCGTGGGGCTACGCCGCGCCGGGCCTGCCCGAACAGGCCGCCGAGTTCGCTCACCGCGACGCCCGCGTCAGCCACGTCAAGAACGGCATCTACGGCGAGATGTTCTTTGCGGCCATGATCGCCGCCGCCTTCGCCACGGACGACCTCGACGAGTTGGTCCGGATCGGCCTGAGCGAGATCCCCAAACAGTGTCGTCTCGCCAAGGCGGTCAAGCTCGGGCTGCGATGGATCAAGTCCGACGGCGATTGGCGCAAGACGCTGGCCCGGGTCGACCGCCATTTCGCCGGCATGCACCGCGTCCACACGATCAACAACGCCATCCTGACGCTGGCGGGGCTGTACTACGGCGCGGGCGATTTCACCAAGACGATCGGCATCACCGTCTCGATGGGCTACGACAACGACTGCACGGGCGCGACGGCCGGTTCGATCTGCGGCGCGATGCTCGGCGCCAAGAAGCTCCCCGCCAAGTGGACCCGGCCCCTCGGCGACGAGGTGGTGACGTACATCAAGGGCGCCGAACACCAACGATCGTCGGACTTGGCAAACCGATTCCACAAGATCGCCCTAGCCTGTCGGGAGCGGTCCGCCTAGTGCTCTGTCACACATGATTCGACGAATGGTACGCCGCTCCGCCGAGCCGGCCCGTCCTCGGGCCGGTCATGATTCGAGCGGGAATCCTTCACACATATGCAACCGGCCCGAGGACGGGCCGGCTCTGATCGCCAAAGCGTTCATCCGTCAATTGAAGTGTGACGCAACGCTAGTCGATTCGATGCAGGCCGTCGGCCATGACGTAGTGGCGTTGGACGTTCAGCTTAGCCATCCAGGCGCGGACCTCGAGCGTCTTCCATGGGCCGGTGCCCTTGCCCTGGCCCTTGTCGTTGTCCCAGAGCCAGCGCGGCGTCGGCCAGAGACAGTACGTCGGGTTGACGGCGCGGTAGAACGCCTCGCTCACGCCGTTTTGGCCGTGATGGGCCATCTGGACGTACTCCGCGCGGAGACGTGATCGGTACCGGCTTGCCAGTAGCTTGTTGCCCCCCTCGACGCCGAGGTCGCCCAGGAACAGGACCGACTTGGTCGCGTCGGACATCCGCAGGACCAGGCTGGAGTTGTTGATGGCGTTGGGGTGGATCTCGGGGTTCTTGACGCCCAGGACCTCGACGCGGACCCCGTCGATCCACAGCTCCTGGCCGAGCCTCAGTTCGGTGGCCGTTCTGTTGGCGGCGCGGACGGATTCCAGAAACGTCCGAAGCGTGGCCTGCTCCCGGTCGTTGCCGTACTTGCGGACCCAGGCCTCGGTGGGCAGCGAGGCGTAGATCGTCTTGATCTCGATCGGCCCCGGGTCGGCCAGGACCGCCGAGAATGCCTGCACGTGGTCCGAGTGCGGGTGCGTGATGAACCAGGCCTCGACCTTGGCTCCCTGGTCGATGACGAACTTCTTGAGGTACCGCGCGTCGCCCGTCACGCCGCCGTCGAGGACGATCAACTTCCCGCCGGGAGACCGGATCACGTAGGACATGATCTGCGTCCGCGTCTGCGCGGGCAGTTGCCACAGGGTGAAGGTAGACGGCTTCGTCAGTGCGGGAGCCGACCCAGGGGCAGCCGCCTGAGCGAAGGCTGACATCACGGCGCCCAAGACGCTTGGCCCCACCAGAGTCATTGTCTTGTTCTCCCTTAGCCGGCTACTTGCTTGTCAGATCGATTCGCGCCCAGTAGGCGGCCTCGCACATCCAACCCGTCGGTTGGTTGACCAGTTCGAGCTTGATCTGACGGCCGGCGTAGGCGGACAGGTCAACGCGAGCCCTCATCCACCCGGCGGTGGCGGTGTCCTTGCCGATGGGCTTCTTCAGAAGCACCTTGCCCTCGGCCTTGACGACCAGAGACCAGTCGCCTTGGGGATGGTGGCCTACGACCAGCTCGAGCGCGGTCTTCTTGCCGGCTGGGATGCTGACCTTCTTGGTCAGGACGCAGCCGGTGGACTTATCGAGTGGGTGGGTCACTAAGACGTTTCGCTTGCCGGCCCATTGCGCTCGCAGGCCGGGGTTCATATCCGGGCCGCAGTGGGTGGCCTTCCAATCAGGGGCGAACCTCTTGACGGCCCGGGTCAGGTCGACGCCCGGCGTGGCCGTGATCTTCGCCAACTCCTCGTCGGTGAAGCGGCTGTTGGCGATCGGGCCGGGCGCCCAGCACTGCTCAAGCTTGCCGGGGCGCGGCGTCTCGACGGGGATGACGAACACCTCGCTACCGTCGGTGCCCTTCTCGATCCGACCGCCGGCTCTGACGACGGCCTGGCGGGCGAGCTTCTCGCACACGTCGATGAGCTTGGGGAAGGTGTAGGGCGTGTGGCTGAACGTGCCCTTGGGGTCCAGGGCAGACGTGAACCGGCCCGGGAGCTTGGCAAAGCCGATCGTCGTGAACAGCACGCCGCCCGCGTTGGACGGGTTGCAGTCGGAGTCCTGGCCGCACCGCGTGGCGATGATGATCGTCTGGTCCGGGTCGCGCCGTCCATACAGCAAGCCCATGACGATGTAGGCACCGTTGATCTTGGCGTCGATGTTGAACGCCGCCTTCGGGCCGCTGCACGAGAACCGCCGGTACGCCGCGTCGAGGTGGTACTTGCGGTTGATCTGGTCCCACGTCTGGGTCCAATCGTCCGGATGCTCGCCGTACCACCGCAGCACGTCGCGGATCGCCTCGGCGTACTGGCTGTCCGGTGGGATGCACTTCAGGCCGGCGTGGACGATCTTGACCGGGTCGGTCTCGAAGAACGCCTCGGCGTACATGCCGCCGACGAACTGCCCGCCGTACACGCCGTCGCCGTAATTCATCAGCCGGCCAAACGTCTCGCCCAGCGCGATGGCCGTGTTCGGCAGGCCCGGCGCGATCAGGCCCGAGAAGTCGGCCTCGATCTGGTAGTCGATGTCGTCGGCGTGCTTGTTGAGCCGCGGATGGCCCGAGTCCGGCGGCGCGATGCCCCGCCGCAGGTTGTCCCGCCCGGCCCGGTTCGCGTGCCACAAGGGGTATCGGCTGTTCGCGAAGTCGATGCCCGCCTGGCGGATCGAGACGTCCTGCCCGTGCAGCTCCATTGA